>CAYSLH010000012.1:0-32438 GCA_964431605.1 uncultured Myxococcales bacterium | reverse complement strand
AGGACCAGCAGAACAAGGACCAGCAGAACAAGGACCAGCAGAATAAAGACCAGCAGAACATGGACCAGCAGAACAAGGACCAGCAGAACAAAGACCAACAGAACAAGGACCAGCAGAACAAGGACCAGCAGAACAAAGACCAGCAGAACAAGGACCAGCAGAACAAAGACCAGCAGAATATGCCGTCCCCTTCTCGAGCAAAGAAAAAAGAGCCTGGAAAATTGACAAAGGCTCAAATTCTTGACCTTTTGAAGTCGGAGAGTCAAAACGAGAAACCATTTCAGATGCAACGATTTCTGTTGCCTGAATTCAAGCGTAAAGATAGAAACGTTGATAAGGATTGGTAGGCAAACGACTCTATGAGCATGAGAAAGATAAATTTCGTGCTGTTACTTGCAACGGCAACACTGCTGATGTTCGCCCATGGTGCGGCTAGGGCTGATCAGGTGTCGTTCAGGGCTTCGGTGGATAGAGCCAGGGTGCCTCTGGACGAGCAATTGACTTTGACCATCTCCATGTCAGTACCGGATCGGAACAAGATCAAACATGTGGATTTGCCGGACACGGGAAGTTTCAAAGTATTGGGAACTTCCAGAGAACAAAGCATGTCGTTTTCTTTTTCCGGCGGCACAAGTCAATATAGACAATTCACCAACACTGTTCTTACTCTCCAGCCCACAAAGCAGGGCAAGGTTGTCATAGGCCCGGCCTCGCTCAAGTATGGAGATAAGATTTATAAGACAAACCCAGTGACCATACTGGTGACACCCCCCAGGGGTTCGAACCGAAGGGCGAGGGTCTCTCCGCTCCCCGGGCTTGGGAGTGGCTTTCCTGATGACGACTGGTTCAAAAGCCCTCTGGATGACATGGTACATGAGCCTCCTCCTCTCGGAGAAAAGGACATATTTATCCGAGCTTTTGCATCCCCTGACCTTGTGACGGTCGGGCAACAAATCTCAGTCACGCTCATCGTATATTCGAGAGTAGGAGCTCACATCAATGGCATTCGATGGCCAAAACTGGATCCATTTTATACCGTAGACCGGGATGTCGCTAATTCACCTACTGAAGAAAAATATATTGACGGAGTAAGGTACCAATACAAAATCCTCGCACGAAAGGCCATGTTCCCAATGACGGCCGGCCAGTTCACCATAGGCCCCATAGAGGTGGACGTGGAAGCGAGCAGTTCTCCTTTTTTCCCATCTGATTCACGCACCCTTCACACACGACCTATGAAGATAAAGGTCGAGCCCCTTCCCAAGGGGGCACCTAGTGGATTCCACGATTCAAATGTCGGGCGTTTCAGCATGAGTGCAACCGTGGACTCGACAAAGGTTAAATTGAACCAACCAATCACTCTAACCATTGCCATAAGAGGCAAAGGTAACATTCAAAACATTACTCCACCGGAGCTTCCCAAGCTGGATAAATTCAAGGTGTTTGACCCCACGGTGGATGTCAAACAATCCCAGAGGGGAATTTCTGTAAAGGGATCCAAGACGGTAGAGTATATTTTACTGCCCCTGTCATCTGGAACCCTTACCATTCCGGCGATGAGTTTTTCTTATTATGATCCTGAACAGGGCATATACCGCACCATGAAAACAGCGGACATCAACATCGATGTATCATCGAAGGGAGCGACGGACAATGGCTCGACCATCCAGGATGGAGGGCGTGAGATCAACATTGTAGCCGGCGCTTTCAAACCCATACGTTTTGAAAGCTCCCTTAGAGGATATGGATCTGACTTTTACAAAAGCCCCTTGTTTCTTCCCCTGCTTCTGTTTCCTCCTTTTGCTTATCTACTGCTGATCTTGGTCGGCCTGATAAAGAATGTTCTGGTAACAGACAGCCCTCGTTCCAGGAGCCGCCATGCCCTGGCCGAATCCAGGCGTCGTCTAAAAACGGCTCACAAAGCAGCCGCCATGGGAAAAGCTGATAAATTTTACTCGGAACTCAAAGATGCCATACTGCTTGCCGTGGAGGCAAGAATCGGCCGCCCGGCCCAGGGTCTGACCATGGATGACCTCACTTCCAGACTATCCGAGGCAGGAGTGGGATTTGATGTCATCGAGGCCATAATCCGAGAAATAGAAAACTGTGATTTTGGCCGGTTTGCACCTATTCAAGATCGTGGAGGTGAAGTGGCAAGCGCCCAGGAAAGGATAGCACAGGTACTCAAGGACCTGCGCACATACAAAAAGGGTGCGGGGAGGGATCGGCCATGAACACCAGGATCCTGACATTGGTATTGATTCCAACGATTCTGGCTTTCGCGACACCGTCTTTTGGTACTGACGCTGCTGAGCCGACCAAACAAGCAAAGGCCGTGGAACCAACCGTAAAGTCCTTTCATCAAGATGCCCAGTCTCTTTTTTCAAAAGCAAACCAAGCATATCTGGATGGAGATTTCGAAAAGGCCGTGGAAGGATACCAAAAAGTTTTACAGACTGGGGTCGTCCACCCGGACGTCTATTACAACATTGCAAATGCATATTATCGCTCTGGTCATCTTGGTCTTGCCGTGTTGTTTTACGAAAAGGCACTGGCGCTGGACCCTGCAGACCAGGCTGCCCAGTCCAACCTGAAAATAGTTCAGAAGGAGTTACTCGACAAGGTCGTCATGCCTGACAAGAACGCAGTAGGTGAACCCTTGTGGCACGGTTTTCTAAGAAGCCTGAACCTGGGAATGCTTACCTGGACTTTCCTTTCCCTATGGATACTGGTCTTCGCAGTTCTCATCGCCAGACGAATCATGTCAAGCAACGCCTTGCGCAGAGTTTTGTTTTGGGTAAATGTTCCGTTGATCTGCGTGATGCTTACTTTTGGTGTACTGCTGTTTTCCAGAATCTACATCCAAGAAAAAGTTCACCATGGGATAGTTATTTCCGATACTGCTCCATTGAGGGAAGGGCCTGGCAGGTCTTCGGGAGTCTTGATGGAAATTCATGCGGGGCTCAAAGTCCGCCTACTCAATGATGTGGATAATTATGTTCGTGTCCGACTGGCCAACGGGGTAGAAGGATTTGTTCTTCGAAAACAGCTCGGAAAAATTTAAATCTCGAAGCATGGGCTCTAGGCTGGCGTCCGAGGTCGTAAATCCATGGTTGATGGATTCTGGTTGACTCCCCGCAACTTGGCGTGATAGCTTCCGTTGCTGGAATTATTTATAAATTACAAAGCGTTGCACTGAATCGCATGGTCTCGTCAATTTTGATACAAATGGCCTGAACGAAGGTCGAGGTCAAAGTATGATAAAAGCCCAGAATCTCCAGCCTAAAGATGTTGCATTTTCAGGATCGCTTACATGGTCGAAAAAGTCCAAGCAAGCGATAAAGCTGATGTTGGTCATACTCCTCGGTTCGTGGGGTTGTAACTCCGGGCCGAGAGCCAAGCCAAAGGTGTCGTACAGGGTCTCGGCAAAGGAAAATTTCATCAAAGGAAAAAAGGCTTTCGAAGATGAGGATTACTTAGAAGCAATAGAGTATTTCAAATTCGTGAAGAATAAATTTCCCTATTCATCTTTTGCAACACAGGCTGATCTCTACCTGGCAGACTGCCAGTTTGGCAGGGATCGGTATCTTGAGGCTGCAGATGCCTACGAAAATTTCATAAAACTTCACCCCAAAAACCCTAAGGTTCCTTATGCTCTTTTCAAGATGGCTGAATCTTACTTCGAAAGGATCCCAAGTGACTTTTTCCTGTTTCCTCCATCATACGAACTGGAGTTGAAAGAGACACGCCGAGCTGTAAGAGCTATTCAACGTTACCTTGATCGCTTTCCCAATGGGAAAAATGCTCCGAAAGCGAAAAAGATGCTAGCCAAGGCAAAGCATCTTTTAGCGCAACAGGTTTGGTATGTAATGAACTTCAACTTGAAAAATGAAAAATACAGGGGTGCTCTTTGGCGGGCTGATCAGTTGCTCCAGCAATACCCTGACGCTGGATTCAGCGACGAAGCTCTCATGGTAAAGGCGAAATCAGCACAGAAGCTCAAGGACCTTTCTTTATCACGAAAAGCACTTGAAAAGTTGGTCAAGTCTTTTCCGAACAGCAAATACGCCGAAGAAGCTAAAACCATGCTCAATAAAATCCCTGCACAGCAGGGCGCGTCACATGATGCAAAGAAACCATAGCATTTACCTGTTCTATTTTTGTCTATCGGCTTTTTTTTTCACTACCGGTGCGTGTAGCCAATCCAACGACTCCCTGAGCCCGCAACAGCAGCTTGTGTCCCTGCTTACTAAAGCTCTGAAAGGTAAAGACACAGGGGCCATAATGGAAAACATAGATCGTACCTACCAGGATGACCTAGGTGGTCCCGGGAGACTGGAGGATGATCTGAGAAGAATATTTTCCGTCTATGGAAAGCTTCGATTCAAGATCAGAGAAAAATCGAAAATCGATGAGGATACCTTTAGGATAGCATACACGATACAAGGCAGGGGGCTTTTTTTCAGCGGTCAATCCATCGCTCACTTCAAGATTACGCCTATGGGACCGCTTTTCGTTTCCGGAGTATTCACGGAAATGAGAGCTGTACTGGAAATCCTGCGCCAACGCCGCCTGGCACTTGAACGGAACTCTGTGGATATGCTGGACTCTCTCATCTCCATGGACTACAAACCAAAGAAAGGAACCAGGCAAGAGTTTATTTCACATTTGCATGAAGTATTGTCCTCTCAAGGCCGAGTTGGTATTGTAGTGCAAGACGTAAAAATCTCCATTGACAAAAGCAGGGCAAAAGTAGTTCAGTCACTATTGAAACTGGAGATAGAAGACGAGGCAACTACGCGGGAAAAACGGATCTTGGAACATATCGTGCTACGCAAAGAGGGAACACGATGGCGTATATTGCAAGGCATTGGTTGAGCACTTCCACCGCATTGGGAGCGGAAGATGGATGAGCATACCAAAAAAAACCTTAGGCTGGGCAGGGATGCTTACAAGAAAAAAGAATACACCCGTGCCGAAAGCTACCTTACACAGGTAATAGAAAAGCACGAGACTTTTGCCGATGTGCATAATATGCTTGGAATCATCTATCACGATAGGGGCTTGTTTTCCAAGGCACAGGGACACTTTGAAAGAGCCATGGCGATTAATCCAGGCTACACGGAAGCTGCACTCAATCTAGCGGTCACATACAATGATCTGGGCAGATACGAAGAGGCAAAAAAAATCTATGCACAGGCTTTGTCTAACTCCCGCTCTGAACCAGGAGAGTTGGATCCTTTCGTTCGAGGCAAGGTCGCCAACATGTATGCTGAAATAGGTGACGTTTATGCCTCTAGTGGTTTATTCCAGGCTGCTGCTTCGGAATACGAAAAAGCCCTGGCCATGGCTCCACAATTCGTGGACATCCGTTTGAAGCTGGGCCAGGTACTCAGAGACAGTGGCAAACAACAAGAGGCGGTGGAGCAATTCAACCTGATTATCAAGCAACGTCCCCAGTATATTGCGGCTCATATTCATCTCGGAATCACCCTCTATGCCATGGGAAAAAAGGAACAGGCCATACATGAATGGCAGGAGGTTTTGAATCAGGATCCGGACAACAGGAGTTGCCAGATGTATATGAACCTTATCGCAAAGCAAAAGGATCATCCTGCAGATGCCGAATAGGAATGTACTGGCTGATATTTGTGAAATTGGACTTAACACCCAATTTATTCTATATGATTTGGTACGGAGTCAAAACCATTACTGGAAAGTAACCGGACGGTGATCTGATGCAATATGCGTTGCGTTTCATTTCAGGCAAGTATCAAGGCGGTGAATTTCCTCTGCAACCCAACAGGGAGATAGTGGTTGGTCGCAGTTCAGAACTCGACATGGTGCTGGTTGAGGACATGGTGTCGAGAAAACATGCAAAGATCATTACAACGGAAACACAGGTAATCATCCAGGATCTGGGAAGCACCAACGGTACTTTTGTCAATGGTGAAAAAATCAAAAAGGCAAGACTCAAAGAAGGCGATCGCATACTGGTTGGTACATCCATCCTGAAACTCATTTCGGTCTCTGATGCAGACCAAGCTGATCGTCCTCTAGACGACGCTGAAATAAAATCCATGATGCAGCAAGTAGCAACAAATAAAAAACGCTCATCCAGCCCCATGTCCGGTCGAATTGATGAAGTACCTTTACCCGACCTTTTGCAACTGTTTTCCACGAGCAAAAAAAGCGGTGTGATGGTAATCAAGACAGACGATCACGAGGGCAAGATATACCTGAAGAACGGTCGTATCTATTATGCTAGTGTTGATGACTACCATGATCTCGGTCCACAAAAAGCCTTCAACAGAATCATGGCATGGCAAGAGGGCTTTTTCGAACTCACAGCGCCGACAACCGAAAAGTTCATGTTGGAGTTGGACGAATCCACCGAGGGACTCCTCATGGATGCCATGAGAGAGATAGATGAGTTGAACCGCATCCAGGAACAATGCCCTGAGGCAAGTTCACATTTCGGCCTTTGCCGCCCACTGAATGCACCCCTACGGGAACTGGACGAAGACAAACTGGACATTCTCCAACTCGTTCATAACCACAGCCAGGTCCAGGCAGTCCTGGATAAAAGTATTCTCTCAGATGTGGAGACTTACCAAGCTCTGCTTTTCCTCGTTCGAAAAGGTTATGTTCGCGAAAAACGCTGATGCCTTTGCCCGTTGCAATATGAGGCTCAGCAGGGTAATACTTCCACTGTTTTTCGTATTCTTTTACTTTGTGCCCAGTTGGGCTCATTTAGGCTTTCACACAAAGACAATCAGAGCATTGCTAAAAAGCCGTGGTCTGTACTTTTCAATCCAAATCACCTTCCCTGAAGGAGCCGAGTCTTTTCATCGCAGAGAGCGTTGGGACACCAATAGAGACGGCCGACTGGACCCTGGAGAGATGGAAAAGGTATTCAGTGAAATCCAGTCCCGTTTTTGCAATCTGGCGGTGGTACTGAACAAGCTTCCCTTGACCATGCGCCGGACAGAAGCCCACTCCATGGGCCTGATAGGTCATACGGATACTCAAGACGAAATAAGCATCAGCCTCCAGTTCGAAATTTCACTTCCCAGGACTGAAGGTATTGGTATTCTGTCCATAACGGACCATCCCAAGCCAGGAACTCATTGTCCCATCGTTTTTCAGGTGGGCAAGGGAGTCAAGCTACTCAAGTATTCCGGCCGATTGAGAACAGTTGGCAATCAAAGTCAGATCTCATACGTACTGGATCAAAAGCACAAACTGGTCGTCTCTTTCATCGCCATATGAAAAGCATCGGGCGGTATTGTAACAGTTGACAATCAAGAAATCAGGCTATTCAGATATGATTCGGAACTCAACCCGCCTGTTAGCCTCCCTGCCCCTGGCAGTTCGGTTAGAGGCGATGGGTTTGGATTCACCATAACCGATTGACTGTAAACGGTCAGGGGAAATTCCATGCCGCTGGATCAAGTGCTCCTTGACCGAGTTGGCTCTCTGCTCACTCAATCTCTGGTTATAGGAATCTGAACCCCTGCTGTCTGTATGCCCCTCGATGGACACCTTCATGTTGGGGAAGTCCTTGAGCACCTGGGCAACATCCGAAAGAAGTCTGTATGACTTCGGCAAGATCCTCCACCTGGCGGTCTGGAAGTAGACCTTCTGTTTGATCTCGATTCTCTTCTTCTCACGATTGATCTTGACCAACTTGTACTTTCGGGGACAGCCCTTACCCTGGGGGCTGTCAGGAGGTCCGGCTTCGTTGGGGCATTTATCCTCGTGCTGCGGATAATCCTGGATGCCATCCTTGTCGTTGTCAGGGTCTGGACAGCCATCTTCATCCTCGAAGTTGTCCTTGTCCTCGGCGACATTCGGACATTTGTCCAACTTTTCGGGATAATCGGGAATACCATCATTGTCGTTGTCCATATCCGGGCAACCATCTTCATCCTGGAAGTTGTCCTTATCTTCAGGATCATCAGGACACTTATCCTTGGGAGGATCATCCGGAATACCATCTCCGTCACGATCGGAGGTGGGACAACCTTTAGTCTCAGGAGGCCCCGGCTGGTTGGGACACTTGTCCTCCGGCTGGGGATAATCTGGAATTCCATCCTGATCATTGTCAAAATCAGGACATCCATCTTCGTCTTCGAAGTTGTCCTTGTCCTCGGCGTCGTCTGGGCACTTATCATCCACGTCGAAGATACCGTCTCCATCCCTATCGGCCTTTTTAATGATAGCCACCTTGGGAGGTGCCTTGATCAGGACTTTCTTGGGTCTACATTCCTTAGAGTTTTCCAGGGCTCTTCTTGCCGCTGCGATGGCTATTTGAACATGTTCGTTAGCCCTCAACCAATTGCCCTGGTCTAATTCAGTCTCGGTAAATTCAGCGTGGGTTTCAGCCATGGCCAAATCCCTGGGAGCGCACTTGATGGCGTTTTGCTCATCCCGGGCTTTGGCAATGTCACGCTTTACCACCTCCACGTCTGCACGTATTTTGGAGCCGGAAACACAACCTACCAGCGAACTCGTCCCCACAAACACAACAAACCACGTTGCGATCAATTGGAGTAGCCGATACGATCTCATTGTAAGATCTCCCAAGCCCAACCGACGGAAACACCTCAGTTATCATCTCCGGATTTCATGGCTTTTTCGCGAGCCGCAGATGCATGAAGAAGGGCTTTCCGAGCAAAGTCGATGGAATACTCAAAATCCGAAGTCCCCCATTCTTCACGCGCTTTATGCAGATATTCCTTGGCCGCGGTATAGTGATATATGGCCTCAGGCTCCTTGCTCTCGGGGGCGCCGGCAGTCTTGGCATTATGGAGTGCAGTATCGGCCTTGATTATGATATGTGTGGACTCCACCGGACCGCACCCTTCCAAGAAAAAGGTCAACCCAACTCCAAGGAAAAGAACCAACGTGAGGGCATGTTTCATTTCCAGACCTCATCCACCATGACCCCATGCAATTGGGGAAGTGGCTCAACCTGAACACAATCCTATGATTTCCAAACGTTTTTACCAGTGCAGAGCAAAGTGTGTCAAGAAAAAACCCTGCTGCTTTCGCACCTTTCCGTAAGCATACTCCCCTTACTATTGGCTCGAAGACTCTGATCCTGCCGACGAATCATCTCCAGAGCGAATGCCTCCGCCAGATTGCTCTCCGCTTTTATCGTCGGAAGCCAGATTAGGCACAATGAATTCTTTTTCCATTATGCTCGGTACCTTTACTGAAATCGGTGGAGAAAAAGATGACCCGACATCCATTGAAGACATCCCTGTGCCGGATGCACGAACGACTTTTCGTCCCTCCACCTCATAAAGGGTAAAAACGAACAACCAGCCTCCCAGCATCAGGGGAAAAGAAAAGGCGAAAATGGCCAGCAGGTCTCCGGAAAAAAAAGAAGGCGTATCCTTCCCTCCCAGTTGACCGGAAATATGTGACAATTCGCCAGGATAAAAGAAAATCAACACAATCATCCCGGCCAGGGACAGCAGGAATATGACAACAGAACCAAGCATGCCGAACCACTTACACAGGGATATACCGAGCATGTAACCCAGAGATCCGAATAAGGGTAAGGCAATCAATAATCCCAGAATGTTCCAAGCAGAAAGTTCGGAGGAATCAAAAAAATACAAAGTGCTCCATCCAGGGTAAACAATCAGTAGGTAAGCGCTCAAAGGCACCATTACCATCAGAGAAGTTATTGCCACCCCAAGAAGATGAAGACCCATCCAGGTCTTTCCCTCCCCAAAGACTTCATGTCTTGCGGTAAAGGAAACCATAGTTCCCATGGCCAGACAGAATATGATCAGTAAAATAACGACAGCATACCTCCTTCTAAAAAAACACGACAATTATTGCACAGCACGCAAGGAGAAACAAGCTCAACACGACAAAGCGATAAATCATCCACTCTGTAAAGGTTCGGAGGGGGGATATCACATCAAATTTGACCGAGGGCTTTGTATCTTCTATGTTGCCAGACATGTACGACACCATCAAAGTCCTAGGGATTGTTGCATGGTTTTTGGGGTCAATAGCTGCTTGGGCCGCTGAATCAAACCCGGCTGACAGGGAGACGCATTCATCAGAAACAAAACCCAACACTTTGCTTCCTGAGCCCACCGGGCTCCAGTACAAGCCCCTGCATGAAGTCCTGGACTCCATCATCACCAGCCCTGAGCTGCAAAACGCTCTCATAGGAGCCCAGGTAATTTCCATTACCACAGGAAAGACAATCTTCGAACACAACCCGGACCAACTCATAAACCCTGCATCTGTATCGAAGATTTTCACTACCTCAGCGGCACTCTGCCTTCTGTCGCCATCTTACAGGTTCAAAACTGAAATATACATAAAGCAAAGGCCCACCAACGGTGTTGTCAAAGGTCCCATGTATGTAAAAGGATATGGCGACCCGCTCATGATCAATGAGAGGTTGACGCACCTTGCCCAGGAACTCAAGGCCGTTGGCATCGACAAAATAAACGGCCCCATCGTTTTGGACAGCACCTATTTCGACAATGTGACTGAAGGACCAGGCTGGGACCAGGACGATTCGTCCAGACCATACATGGCACCCATGGGTGCATTGAGTTTGAATTTCAACTCGGCGGCTGTATTGGTTTTTCCCGGCTCATCCATCGGTGCCAAAGCCCAACTGAGCATTTTGCCGGACTCGGATCACTTCATACTCGAAAATCTCACCAAGACTTCATACGGAAGGACTTGGGTTCGCATCAAAGTCTTCGAGAAGGGCAACAGGACAAGGGTACAAGTCAAGGGAAGGGTCTCCATACATCACCCTGGAAGTCGTACATATTTCAGGGTCACTTCCCCGACCATGTATTTCGGCCGGTCTTTTCGCCAGGCGCTAAACCGTGCAGGGATAAAGACCAGGCGAACTATCAAACTCGGCACGACTCCGGAATGGATGGACAGGTTCTATGTACAGAGTTCTCCCGAGTTGGGCGAATTGGTCCGCAAGGTGAACAAACGATCTCAAAATTTCATGGCGGAACAACTCTTCAAGACTATCGGAGCATGGCTGCTTGGCCCCCCGGCGAGCTGGCACAAAGGACAGCAAGCCATGGCCGCGTTTCTCGATGAAGAGATTGGCATAGCGCCATCCACCTATGTGCTGCACAACGGATCGGGCCTTAACGATGTCAACAGAGTCACGCCCCGGCAGGTCGTAAAAGTCTTACAGTACATTTGGAAAAGGTTCGACGTGTGGCCTGATTTCGTAGCGAGCATGGCCGTGGCAGGTTCTGACGGCACGGTTGCCCACAGGTTCATACATCCCGCACTAAAGCGGACGATGCGCCTGAAGACCGGGTCGTTGCGTCACGTCCGAGCTCTTGCCGGTTATGTCCACACAAGGGGTGGAGAGGTGTTGGCCTTTTCGATTCTCATCTCCCGCTATCAGTGTTCAGGCCGTATGACCATAAGTATCATCAACCGTTTCGCTTCCGCCCTTTCCGAAGCTGATGCAGACCACATGCTCGTGGAAGAAATCCGTATGCCGGAAAAAAACGATCTCATCGAGCTATCACCACTGACAGGGCAAGGCCCAAAAGAAGGCCACGAAGATGCGGCAATACCCATAGGCGAAAACGAAAAATAGAAAACCGCCACCTATGGACTCTTGCCCGAGGCGTCCACGATTTTATTTTCCACGTCTTCTGCCCTGGATGATTCCAGGCAGTTTTTCCATCTAAGGATTCCATCTATGGAATAGTGCAGGCATATGCGGGGAAGGTTCCCAGGCTGCCCACGGTCCAATTGAGCAAAGTGCAGTTCCATCCAGCTGGGCAATCCGTCGCATCGCCGCATAGCTGGGTGCAATAGTCCTGGCTCGTGATACAAAGACCGTGATCGCAACCGTCCGGCGCGCAAGACCCACCGGTGGGATTTCCATTATATGCTGATGCGCACTTTCCCTGGATAGCAGTGCCGTCGACGTCAATGCCAAGCTGGCATACCATGGGATCTGCACAGTCACTGTCTCCAGAGCACATGATCTGACAGGTTCCCAACCTGTCCAGTTGCCACTCAGGAGAACAAACCGAATCAGTACACCCATAACCCGGCTCGCATTCCGACCCATCAGAACAAGACGGCCCCTGGCAGCGACTATCTACACACGTGTAACCACCTGGACATTGTTCGTCGCGACCACAGACACCGGGCAGAGTATAAAAACCGGTGAGAATACACACTGTGTCTTTGCCCTGGTACTGCTCTGTGCAAGGAGATGAACCAGAGCACACCTCGGTACAAAATCCAGCACTGGAGCAGAGATCGTTTGCGCAGGTATCGGAGGAACAATTCTCTCCCGGTTGCGCCACAGGGTCCAGAGGAGGCCTGCACTCTGTGACCACGCCCATTCCATCAGGAGCATCTTGTACGGTACACACCATGTCGGGCATACAATCATCATCCGACTGGCACGATGGCCATACCTTGCGACAATAATCCATGTTCGAGCCCACAAAACACTCGTAACCAGCAGGACACGAACCTGGATCCGAGACCTGGCACTGCTCCGAACAATACAGGGAGAAGACATCTCCAATACAGATCCTGCTGGAACACTCAGAGTAGCTTCTGCATGGTTGGCCCAATTGCGCGCATCCACCACCTGATCCATCGTCTTCATCCACCTGCCCGTCGCAATCGTCGTCTATATTGTTGCATATTTCAGAAGAAGGCTCTCCTCCGTCTGAACATCCACACATGGAAAGATCCTCATCCACCTGCCCGTCGCAATCGTCGTCTATCTGGTTGCATATCTCCTCAGAAGGCCCTCCTCCGTCTGAACATCCACACATGGAAAGGTCCTCATCCACCTGCCCATCGCAATCGTCGTCCAGGTTATTACAGACTTCGTCAGAAGGCCCCACCTGCCCCTGGCACACCACTTGCCCATCCTCGCATACCTCCACTCCGGCCGTACACTCCCCCTCATCGCTTCCACAAGGTTGGCCGACATCCACCGGGTCTTCATCCACATGACCGTCGCAATCATCGTCTATATGGTTGCAAGTCTCCTCGGAAGGCTCCCCTGACGCACAGGCACACGCTTCTAACTGCTCGTCCGTGTCCCCGTCACAATCGTCGTCCAGGTTATTACAGACTTCGTCAGAAGGCCCCACCTGCCCCTGGCACACCACTTGCCCATCCTCGCATACCTCCACTCCGGCCGTACACTCCCCCTCATCGCTTCCGCAAGGCTGCCCTGAGACATCAACCGGGTCTTCGTCCGTAACACCATCACAATCGTCGTCCACAGCGTTACAGACCTCATCAGAAGGGACACACGGGACAGTCGCGGAAGAACAAGCCCAGTAAAGCAAAGTCACCGAAATGAGCAACGCCAACTTGCGGACTTTTTTCATAGCTCACCTCCCAAAAAAATACCGCTACAGCCAACGCCATCAAACAGATGAAACACCAGTCACCGAGGCATACGACCAGTGTTCGAGATAAGACCTTACTGTATCAGGTGAAGTATTTTCCCGTTGTCACCCACCGCAAAAACGTGGGTTCCATCCTCCGAGACCCAAACCCCATGAAGATTCTCACTGATATCAACATTTTGACGTTTTGCCTTGCCATCGACAATCTTATAGACTACACCGCCGTCGCCCACAGCGAACATCTCCACCTGTCCATCGCTCTTTTGCCAACCTGCAATAGCTCTTAGGTCAGACGAGATATCTGTGGGAATCATGGACCACTTTGCGTCCCCCTCAGGAGGCGGCAACAACCAGATACCACCTGAATTGCCCACGAGTCCGCCTTTTCCAGACTTGCCGGCCCACACATCCCAGAGAATGGGTTTTTCCTCGTCCATAGGGCATTTGCCGTCCACCAGTGCCACAGGACAATTGCTGATGTGGTAGCCCTTCCACTCGTTGCCGTCATAATGCTTATAAAGGCCCTGAGAAGCACACAAGTGCCTGTCGTCTGAGGATGTTGTGTGCAATCCCAGCAGATTCTCAGCATGCCATCCTCCCCTGGAGATTGAAGAACCATTGTACCAGTAGATGTGGCTCGAGCCGATGGCGTTGGCATCGGTTGGAGACACTCCATCTACTGCCAAAAAATCGGGACACCCCTCCACCTCCAACGGCCTCAAGTCAGGTGGTACCTCTCCCGTATCAGGATCCGGTTCCGGCTCACCGTTATACTCGAGAGCCGTGCATTCATCTCCCACCACTACCACGTGCTCCGGTCCGGTGCCCCATACTCCCTTGAGATCGGTCTCTACCCCTGAATCCAGAGGTATCCAGTGTGTATCCCTCCTGACCAAAACCGTACCTGCCGAACCGACAGCCCAGATGTCACCACCTTCGACTCCAAAAACAGCGTATAGGTCCGCATCCGTATCCGCGCTTTCATGAGCCCAACCATTGACACAACCAGAAGACATCAATGAGACAGCCAGGATGAGTTGCCCCAGGTGGGACAAAATCCGTGTTGCGTCGAATCGCTTTGTGTGCCTGATCATCTCGGCCCTCCTACTGTTGTTCAACCCTTCGGGTGCCCTTCAGGTCATATGTCCTGGTACACTCACCAGCACTGACATCATCGAGCAAACCGGCAAGGGATTCCTGGTTGAAATCTCCGCTGAACCGAATGGACTTATCCGGTCCCATGTTGCCAGTGGTCAGAAACGAACCATCCTCACGGATTTCGCCCTTTAATACATCCCATCTGGCCGAAAACCTGGCTTCCAGTTTGTTGCCGTCAACCCGCATATCAACCGAATTTTCGAAGATTTCAGTAGGCACAGCAGGACACTGGGTACCTTGATCGTGAGAAAAGGTCTCGGTCAGGTCATACCAACCTGCAAACTTTTCCAAACCATCTGCGTCGGGCTTACTTCCACAACCCGATATGACAACGGCAACCATCCCCAACATCGACAACACTCCAACAACTCGACAACGCACCATGAATTTTCCTCCGATATTGTCCAATCTAACAGTGCCCTGATACAACAGTCAATGGCGTTTGACGAGTTTGCAACGCTCATGGTATTCGTATGGCTTCGCGAAAAACGCCCGGTTTCGACTGACTTATAATCACGGCAAACGCCCGGGCGATATGACGAGCAGCATTAGATCCACCGGCCTGTTCGTGCGTCAATACGCAAAGGACATGGTCGGCCGGGAAGAAGGGTCGCGACCGTAGCCATGTGGGAGAAAAAAACCGATGAAAATCTCATGGCCGGCTATCTGGACGGCGACGTTCGCGCTTTTGAGCAACTTCTCGCAAGACACCGCAGGGGAGTCTACGCGTTCATATTGCGATTTACCCACAACCGGGATACGGCCGATGAACTGTTACAGGACGTTTTTCTCAAGGTCGTGGACAAGGCGGAGACGTTCCAGAATAGATCCAAATTCACCACTTGGCTTTACACCATCACCAGAAACCTGTGCATCGATCACCTGCGAAGGATGCGCCACAGAAAAACATCATCCCTGGACCAACCCCTGGCTAAGGGAGAAGGTGAAGGAATGACCCTCCTGGATAAAATTGGGTCGAACGAGCCCGCACCCGACAGTTCCGCTCACTCCAGGAGATTGGGACAACTGATAGCAGTCGCATTGGAAAATCTAAGTCCCGAACAGCGAGAGGTCTTTGTCCTGAGGGAACAGGCCGGTCTCGCCTTTGATGAAATTGCGTCCGTGGTGAATGCGCCTGTAAACACGGTAAAGAGTCGAATGAGATATGCCTTGCAAAATCTTCGCACTAATTTGCAGGGTATGGGCATTGAGCCGTGAAGGAATGAAGGAACCAGCAATGGACTGTCGCACTGCCCAGGAAATGCTCGTGGACCTGCTCTACGGAGAGTTGGACCGTGATGACAGTGACCGATTACGGGCACACCTGGACAAGTGTTCTGACTGCGCTGAGCAATATGAACAGATGAATGGCATACTAAAACTGGTGCGAACCCACCAGCCCAAAGAACCACCAGAGGAAATAACCGAGAGAATCCTGCACGCTGCCGAGGCAGCAGCACAGCATCGCGCCCATCAAAAAAAACCCGTGGCATTCTGGAAATGGTTGATCACGAACCCGGCACTATCCGGGGCATTGGCCATCTTACTCGTGGCTACATTTGCCGTATTCACGATGTTTCCGCAGAATCCACAGAAAAAGTCCGCAGGGAAAAAACCGGCATTGCAAGCGGTCATGCCACAAGCACCCTCCGCTAAAGAAATGAAAAAGTTAGAATCGATTCAATCCAAAGTCACATCAACGGATACTGCAAAAAGGGCTGCTCCATCCAAGATTCCTACAGCCTCTCAAAAAGACGAACCAACACTAGGCGGGCTGAAGACAGTTGTCCGAAAAAAAACCAAGGGCAGATCCATTAGCGATGGACCGACCATGGACAGGATCGCCACTGAAAAAGCCGGGGGCAGGGCCACCAATCTGCACAGAGGCACAGGCAGGACTGCTACCAGAAGGATATCTAAAAAGAAAAGACGGCACCCATCAAGTCGACCGGCGCCAAGACATGTCACATCCATTTCATCGAGGCTTTCTAGAGAGGAAAGTTCGGCCGGTGAGGCCGTCGTCGGTCCAAACGCCACCGATGAGACCACCCACCGGGATCTCACATTGAAAAAACCAGCGGTCCCTAAAAAAACAGTCGTACAAGCACCTGAATCAAACGAGCCCGCAGATGATCTCGATATAAACAAATCCGGAGGATTCGAGACAGGCTCCGTGAGACATGAACCAGAACCTGAAAAGGAACTCGGCGTAATGCCGGCTCGGCAACTTCCTGCTGCAGAGGAAAAGAACGCTAAGGTACAAAGGCAGGAAGAAAGCAGACCAAAGGCAAAGGCCACCAGGCGAAGAGTAAATATTGATGGGCGAGAAGCTTCTGGAACACAACAGTACCTCAAAGCCAAATCCCTCTTCAAATCAGGCTATTGCAAAGCAGCCATATCAGCCATAGATCAAGCGGTAAGAATGTTTCCCAATCACCGAATGGCAGCTGACGCTCTTTTTGACAAGGCCTCATGCCTGATAAAACTTGGAAGGTTTCGTCAAGCCACGGATACTTATAAACACATAGAGCGCAAGTATCCCCAAAGAGCAAAAGAAGCGAAAAGGCAGCTCCAGCGCATCAACCCATAGCCATGGGCCCTGATTACTCAATTGCTATTCACTCAATTACAAGTTGCGGTCACAGTATAATTAGAACAAGTTCGAGCGGAGACGTTGGCAGGCTTGACGCAAATGGTGTAATCGCCCGAATTGCCACCACCGCAATTATTCGTACACACTGAGTAGATATTGTTGTCGTTCGAACAGTATGCAGAAGTACAGCTGTTTCTGTATCCATCGAAAACCACCAACGAAGAAGGGCCTGCGCTGAGGTGAAAGGTGCAGTTGGCAGCAGGGTTTTGCAGGTGTACCCTGAAACAATCCACGTCCCTGTATCCCCCTGGGATATTTACTATTTTCGCGGTATGGCTAATGGACCCTCCCCGATCAATGGCTCCCAGATAAGTTGCGGAAGAACAACTTCCGGGGGTATCGGAGGTATCGGCACATTCGCATCCATCGGAAGGTGTTCCATTCACGTCCCAATATCCGGAACTGCAGGACGCTATCAGGCACACTCCACCGGAGCACAGTTCGTTTGCATGGGCAAGGTTACACACGTATCCGCAGGATGAACAGTTGTTTACGTCCGTGTCCAGGTTTCGCTCACAGCCAGTGGCGTCCAGATTGTCACAGTCTTCCCAGGGAGTCTCGCATCCGGTTATAAGACACTGGTTTGCAATGCACGTCTCGGCGGCGTGATCCAACGAACACGCCTGACCGCAACCGCCACAATTTTCCATGGAGGTGGGAAGGTATATCTCACATCCATTGGACCATGACAAGTCACAATTATCGAAGTCGTTGTCACAATCACACGCTTTATTCAAACAGAATGCGTTCTGCCCGCAGGAAAACCCACACTCGCCACAATTTTCAGAATCCTGTGATGAATCCGTCTCACAGGTGCTGGTATCTCCGTCACAATCGATCCAAGGATCCATACATGTAAAAACACACGAGCCATCCAAACAGGCGATTTCCGTATGAGCATCTCCTATACACGGCATAGCGCAACCACCGCAATTATTGACGTCCGACAAATAATTGATCTCGCAGCCATCTGACCAATCCTGGTTACAGTTTGCCCAAGCATCATCACAAACACACGAACCCTCGCTGCAAAACGCGTTTGGACCACAGGTAAAGCCGCACGAACCGCAATTGTTCTGATCCTGCAAGATGTTCGCCTCGCAGGTGTGATCATCCGTGTCGCAGTCCATCCATCCCCCCCGACACGTATATGAACACAGACCATTATCGCAACTTACATCAGCGTTCAGACCAGTGGGACATGGCTGGCCGCAACCGGCACAATGGAGAGGATCCGAGTTCGTGTCAGCCTCGCAACCGGTACTCCAATCACCGTCACAGTTGCCCCAGGTCCCCTCGCACTGGCAAGAACCAGAGACGCAAGAAGCATGGACGCCGCACGAGTTCGAACACGCTCCACAATTGCCCGGGTCGCTGTGGATATCGACGCAATCTCCATTACAGCAAGTTTGCATGGAGGAACAATCCGGACCGGTTCCGGAACACGAACACGTACCGGAGACGCACTGCTCTCCCTGATCACACCTGACGCTGCCACACACAGGCCCCACGCATTTACCATTCTCACAGTCTATTTCGCACTGCTCGATATCCGCCGGGTACTCGCAAATGCCATCGTTGCATCTGCCCTGCGGAGGAAAAGAATGTCTGGTGACACCTTCGCAAAAATCCGCAGGGGGAGCATCGCAAATCATGGGCTTACCCACACATCTTCCATCACCGCCACACGTATCGTCCTGGGTACACGCATCGCCATCAGAACAAGAATCACCCCCTTCACTCCATACAGGAGTCATGGCAATGGGATCGAACAGGCAAACCTCGGATACGCCACAGCAGTCTATCACCTGGCACTGATTGTCCATGGTGCAATCGATATCAGGACAGCAACGGCAATCAGCACATTGTGCCTGGGTACAAACACCGTCGATACAAACAGATCCCAAAGGGCATTGCTCATCCACGCAGTCTTGCTCCACGCAAACCCCGCCCGCGCAAACCTGAGCCTCAGGACATGAAATGCCAACACAGAGTTGGTCAACACACTGACCGTCTACACACAGCTCGTATCTTCCACACGGATGCCCCGGGCAGTTCTCAGGATAACACTCACCGTCCGCCCCGCAGGTCATACCATTATCACACGTAGTGTGAGCGCAATCGGAAGGCACACACCGGCCGAGTATACACACCTCGTGCAGGCCACAGCCAAAACCATCTTCAGTACAGTCAGATGGCATACACTGTCCATCCGCGCAACGTTGTCCTGCAGGACAATCCATCCCCACACATATCTGCCTGACACACCTGCCCTCCACACAAACCTGGTTTGCGGGACAATCCTCCTGAGCGCAACCAGCATCGAAACATTCACCCCTTGCACAACGTTGCCCCACAGGGCACTGAACCTGGACACAATCGGCGTCAGTACATACCCCATCGACACACACTTCGCCGAAAGCAGAACAGCCATGGTTCTCACAGTCTATGGGATAGCAGTAACCATTTGCACACACAGCGCCTTCGGCGCATTGCACCTGAGCACAGGAAGATCTCACGCAAACACCATCCAGACACACTTCACCGGGAAAACATCCCTCATCGGCACAATCTACGGGAAAACAAAACCCCATGGCACAGGTCTCTCCATCGGGGCACTCTACCCCTACACATGACCGATCCACACAATCTTCACTGACACAGATCTCTCCATATCCCGGACAATTTTGCGTCTCGCAATCTCGGGGATAGCAATTGCCCGCGGCGCATGCCTGACCTTGGGGGCACTCCACTCCCACACAAGATGCCTGCTCGCATTTTTCATCGATGCAAACATCTCCCGACCCAGGGCAGTTTCGCCACAGGCAATCCGAAGGATAACAAAGACCCCTGGCGCAAGAACCCCCAGGGTCGCACTGAACGCCAATACACTGAGTATCTATGCAGGATTCATCCACGCATACAAAGTCATCAGGACATTTTCGCCAGGTACAATCAGACGGGTAACACTTGCCATCTACCACCTTCCCGTTAGGACAAGGGTTTTGCACCATGCCGGACGAACATCCGAAAGCCCATAGCGACATGACCAAAGACCAGGCAACTGCTTTTTTGAACGCGTTGAAAAACATCTCTTGTTCACTCCGACTTAAAGTCTAACATGATTCGGTCTTTTTGGGCTATTTTGCACAACCTGGACAATGTCCGTATGATCGACAGCCTTAGGCAAAGTGGCAGTAACTGGGGATTGCTTTCGATGGCCGAAGTGTGAAAATTGCGACAGATTACGACAACATTGACAAACGGTGCTGAGTCTTGCTATGGAAAGACCCTAGAAGGTAAAACCACTCAACTATCACAGAGAGGGGGAATCATGACTAAAAGGATTCCCGGACCAAGCGGTTTTGGTCTGCTGACCACGAGTGTCGTTCTTGCAGCACTAACTGTTGCCTGTTCACCTCCAATCGAAAAGATTTGGGAGTTTCCAACAGGATCGCCTCTTTATTCCACCCCTTTGGTGATTGAGGATCTAATTATTTTCGGCTCTGAAAGCGGGACCATTCATGCGGTGGATCGCAAGGGAAAGGCTCGCTGGCAGTACTCGACTCCAAGTGCACAAATTTTTTCCAGGCCGGTGACAGACAACAAACGGATATTTTTCGGTGCCACAAACCAGACTTTCTACGCCATAAACCTGGCTGGACAAGCTCAATGGCAATTTTCCGCCAAGGAGCGAATCAAGTCAGACGCTGCGATTTCAGAAGGAGTTGTCTATACAACATCCTATGATGGACACGTTTATGCGTTGAAGGCCGAGACAGGCAAACTCCTCTGGCAATTTCCGCCACAGGCCCAACCTGCCCCACCAGAGCCGAAAAAAGACGAGGCAGCAAAAGAAGCAAAAGATAAAGATAAATCCGATTCAACCTCCACTGCAGAGCCAAAAGAACCCGCACCAGAACCGGTCGTTCCAAAGGCGTTTTCCTATGCCGGTCCGGTTATCAAAGACGGTGTCTTGTACGTTGGCAACTTAGACGGCTACATGTATGCAATCAACACTGCGGACGGCTCTTTGAAATGGCGATTCAAGACAGGAGGAGGGATCACCTCATCGGCTCTCGTTGCCGACGGAGTCGTTTATTTCGGTTCCAAGGACGACTCGGTCTATGCCGTAGACGCGGCTTCCGGGACAAAGCTCATTTGGAAATTCCAGACAGGCGGAGACGTGTTGAGTTCACCCAAAATACACGATGGAGTAGTATGGGTTGGTTCCAACGACAAGAAAATGTATTCCATCGATGCCAAGACAGGAAAGGAAAAATGCCACTTTTTGACCTCTGGCGAGGTGGTATCCTACGCTGTGTTTTACAAAAACCTGGTATTGTTTGGAGCCGGCCAGGGAGATGGCAGCGTCTATGCCGTAAACAGCAACGATTGTAAGCAGTTTTTCAAGTTCAAAACAGGCTATAAGATCGAGTCGGACCCGGTACTCAGCGGCGATTTGTTGTACATAACATCCGGAGACCGCAAGCTATACGCTTTCAAGATCAACAAGACCCCCAAGTAGATACCATCAGGCCCAGGCTCCCTTTACAAGTTTTTCACAAAACGGACACTTTCCGCCAGGCATGAGGTGGTTTGTGACGATACTGTAGCCGTGACGTTGGATTATCGTTTTTCCGCACCCGGGACAGATGGTGTTTTCCCCCTCGTGACCCCATACATTTCCCGAATACACGAACTCTAGTCCTGCTTGCTGTCCGATGTTTCTTGCACGTTGAATCGAGTCCACAGGTGTTGCAGGTAGATCCGTCATCTGGTTTGCTGGATGAAACCTGCTCAGATGCCAGGGAATAGCCAAGTCTATGGATGCGATGAACTCGGCCATCGCCACGAGCTGCTCGGCCTGATCGTTCAACCCTGGAATCAACAATGTCGTGACCTCCACCCACACACCCAGCTCGTGCAACAAAACGATGGTGTCTTTTACCGGATCCAGGGAAGCGCCACAGGTCATCTTGTAAAACCTGGGGTCGAAAGCCTTCAGGTCCACATTGGCCGCAAGGAGATTGGCAGCCAAATCCCTAAGAGGTTTTTCGTTTACATACCCGTTGGTCACGCTCACGCACCTCAACCCGTTTTCAACAGCATACTGCGCAACGTCCAAAGCCCACTCCATAAAAATCGTAGGTTCGGTATAAGTAAAAGCTATGGTGCTCGCTCCGACGGCCTTGGCCTGCTCGACCACCTTTTCGGGCGTGGTGTGGGTGCCGGGACACTCTCCGAAGCGTACTGGATACTGGCTGATGTCGTGATTCTGACAATGAGTACAGGTCATATTGCACCCAACGGTTGCTATGCTCGTGGTGATGGAGCCGGGAAGCACGTGAAACAGAGGTTTTTTTTCGATTGGATCATGGTGTAATGCTATGGCCTTGCCATAGTTCAGGCTCATCAACACCCCATCGTCATTGCGACGAACTTTACAGATACCCATCCTGCCACTCTTGATAACACATCCGTGGGGGCAAAGAGTACACTTGACGGTTGGCCCATCGTCGATTTTTTCGTAATACTTTGCCTGGCGCATCTTCCACCTCTTGGTTTCAAATCATTTCCGATACTAACCCATCCAGTTACGGCCTTGGAGTTTTTTTACCATGTACATGCATGGACACAGGAGGTGAATTAAACATTGTGGGTCAACATACTACGTGTTAACCTCGTCGGTCCGTTTTACAAAACGAGAGCCAGGGCAACTTTACGGCCTCGTTCAACACAGAACAAGAGGAGAAGGGCCAAATGAGTACAAGTATCCAGATCAACAAAAGCACCATGGAAAACACGGCGCAGAGATGTCGCGAACGAGATATAATCGTACCAACCTTTGCGCAGATGAAAGATCCCAGCCTCATACCTGAAAAAATAAAAGAGGAACTCAAAAACATAGGTCTTTGGGACGTACACCCCCGCAATCTTTTCAGGATCACATGGAAAAACGATCCGGACACGGGCGACTTTCATGGTGTGAACTTCATGGAAATCCCCAGGGAGCTGACAGGTGTCAGGGCCAGGATTTTCGCCCTTGTGGGAAAATATTTTCCCACCGGAGCCCACAAGGTCGGAGCTACTTTCGGTTGTCTGGCGCCTCGGCTCGTCACAGGTACATTCGATCCTACCACGCAAAAGGCCGTCTGGCCCTCTACTGGAAACTATTGTCGCGGTGGCGCTTACGTCGCGGCTTTGCTGGCTTGTGACTCGGTGGCCATTCTTCCGGAGGAAATGAGTCAGGAGAGATTCGATTGGCTCAAATCCATCGGCTCTGAAATCTTTGCCACACCAGGTTGTGAATCCAACGTCAAGGAAATTTACGACAAATGCTGGGAACTCAAAAAGGAAAGGGGCGACAAAATCGTCGTTCTAAACCAGTTTGACGAGTTCGGCAATGCCATGTGGCATTACGAGATTACCGCCAGCGCCATCGACGAAGTGCTCAAGGATGTCACAGACAGCTCGGAAAGATTCTTTGCTTATGTATCAGCCACAGGCTCCGCTGGAACCATAGGTGCGGGAGAAAGGCTCAAGGAACTCTATCCCGCTTCCAAGATTGTCGCATCGGAGGCGCTGCAATGTCCGACCTTGCTCCGAAACGGCTTCGGCGGACATCGCATCGAAGGCATCGGAGACAAACACGTACCATGGATTCACAACGTGCGAAATACCGACTTCATCGTTGCCGTGGACGACAACGATCCCATGGCGCTCATGAGGCTATTCAACGAACCTGAAGGAAAACAACTCCTGGTGGAAAAAGGCATCGACCAGAACCTCGTGGATCGGTTGGACCTGCTTGGAATATCATCAATAGGAAATCTGCTGGCAGCCATCAAGACAGCAAAGTACAATGAACTGGATGAAAAAGACGTACTGTTTACGATTTTCACCGACTCCATGGAAATGTATGGTTCCAGGCTCGAAGAGGCACGCAAGCAACACGGTCCATACTCCAAGGCGCAGGCGGAAATAGACCTGGCCCTACACCTGCACGGTATAAAGTCAGACAACATGCTGGAACTCAGCCACTGGGACAGAAACAGAATCCATAACCTGAAATACTTCACCTGGATAGAACAACAACAAAAACAACTGGATGAACTAAATGCCCAATGGCACGAATACAAGACCTACTGGCCGACACACTGGCGCATGGCAGACAAGTATGACGAGCTGATAAACGCTTTCAATGAAAAAACCGGCCTTTTGAAGAAATATCTTTAGTTGCTCCCCTACGACCAGGTATGAGTTCCGTCCGGCCCATGGCACAGAAAAGTCAAAGCCGCAGGCCAATGGTCCCCACCAAGGATACGCTGAATCCAAAATCCTTGGCATAAAGGGCATCCACGCCCATGTGAGCCCCTGCCACTAAAAACCGCGTTAGTCCAAACTCCATGCTCACCATGGCTCCCAGACGCCCCCCCATTTCCGTGCGGTAGACCTTCTTTCCCTGCTCTGAGCCATGTCCTCCCAGGATCAAAAAACCAAGGCTCGCACGCAACACGCACCTTGCATCAGAAAACCAATCTGCGGCCCTGCCGAGTTCCAGAGGCAGAGAATATCCCACACCAGCATGAAGCTGGTCCAGGGCAAGATCATAATAGTGCTGGTAGTCAAGGGCGACAAAAGCATAATAAATGTGCATTCTGGCATGTATTCCCGATGCCGTATCCATGCGGAAGACAGCTTCGTCAACAGCAGGTGACCTCACGTTACCCAACAGCGCCACCTCCAGGGGCTGAGCTTCGAGATCCAGGGTGACACCTTCGTCTGCATAAGAGCCAGTTGCAAAAAAAATGACTCCCAACATGGCGACAATTTTCATGGAAAGCCTCCCAGGAGTTCATCGACACCCTAGGGCGGAAATTGAAACTCACTACGAAAAAAAGATTGACAGCTTTGCCTTTCTTTGTTAGACGCCTCTTACAGCAAAGGGACATTGCATGAATTCACCAAAAATAAAAAATCCTGTCACAGACGCACTGGAAGACTACCTGGAGACCATATACCTTCAAATCCGGGACCAAAACTTCGCGCGAATCAGGGATATAGCAAGGGCACGTGGCGTAAAATCCGGCTCAGTGTCTCCTGCCATGAAGAGATTGGATGAGATGGGGCTCATAAAGTACGTCAAGAGAGAATACATCGTTCTGACGCCAGAAGGTGAAAAAAGGGCTCGCCGTGTATATGCAAGACACCAGCTTCTGGAACATTTTTTCAAAGACATACTCAACATGTCGCCCAAGGTGGCCCAGCAAGATGCCTGCGCCATGGAACACAACCTATCCGACGAGGCCATGGATCGCTTCGTAAGACTGTTCGAGTTCTTAGAGGTCTGCTCTGAAGGACGGGACCTGCTGGAAAAGTTTCGCGGTTGCTCCAGGGTTCACGAAGACGTCCCTTGTATGAAAGAAGATTGTAAATCAGCTCACGGATCAGAGGGGTTCGATCAGGAGCAGCTTGTGAGCATTTCGGACCTTCAACCAGGACAAAAGGGTCGTGTCACCCAGGTAAATGGTCATGGCGCCATTCGGCAGAGGTTACTGGACATGGGGGTTTTTCCAAGGGTCGAGATTGAGGTGGAACGAGTCGCACCTGCAGGAGATCCCATATGGATCAAGCTGCAAGGCTATCAGATATCCCTGCGGCAGAAAGAAGCCACTTCAGTCATGGTCACAATAGTATGATTTTTTTGTTCTCAAATGTAGACAAGACTAACAGGTCATGGCTCATCTACGAAGGAAGGGCAAATGAAGGACGGCAAAAAGATTAATGTTGCGCTGGCCGGGAATCCCAATTCGGGAAAGACATCTATTTTCAACGTGCTTACAGGAGCCAGGCAGCATGTGGGAAATTATGCAGGGGTCACGGTAGAAAAAAGACAGGGTTTTTATACCTCTGACGACACAGTATTCAATGTCCTGGACCTGCCTGGCACATACAGCCTCACATCATACTCGCCGGAAGAAAGAATAGCTCAGGAGGAATTGCTCCGGGGAAACCAGGACGTGGTAGTTGTGGTGGTGGATTCCACCGCCCTGAAAAGAAGCCTGGTTCTAATGGTGCAAATCATACAAACCGGGGCAAACCCAGTCCTTTGCCTGAACATGACAGACGAGGCTGAAAAGGCCGGCCAGAAAATCGACGTGGACAGGCTCTCCACTCTCTTGGGTTTTCCCGTGGTTCAGACCATAGGGCACAAGGGAACAGGAGTGGACGAGCTCAAACAAGCCATCTCCATATCCGCAGACAAACCTCTGGAAAAAAACCGCCTGGTTTTGGGAGAGCGCCTGGAGCAAGCCATAGAGCACATCAAAAAGCTGCTGAAAAAAACACAGCAAAGCAAAAAGGGTCTGGACTGGGTCGCTATAAAGCTGCTGATGGATGACGCGCTCTTTGTCCAAGACATTGGCCGTGTTGGCAAGCAGGGCGAAGAGCTGATTGCACAAGCCACCAGGCTTCGAAAAAAAATCCAAGCCGAGACGGGAATGGATATATCTATCTTCGTCATGGAGCGCTACTACGGCTTCATAGACGGCTTGCTCCGCGAAACAATAAAAAGCAAACCCAGAAAAAACGCTCGCTACCTGTCCGATCGCATAGACTCGGTCCTGGTCAACAGGGTATTGGGAATACCCTTGTTCCTCCTGGTGATGTACTCCATTTTCTGGGTTACTTTTTCCCTTGGTGAATACCCCATGGGGTGGATCGAAAGTGGATTCGGATCATTGAGCACCTGGATTTCAGGTTTTTGGCCACAAGGGATCGATTCGCCACTGCGCTCTCTTCTCATAGATGGACTAATAGGCGGTGTAGGCGGCGTCCTTGTGTTTTTACCCAACATCATACTTCTCTTTTTAGGTCTGGCATTTCTGGAAGACACGGGCTACATGGCTCGCGCGGCTTTTCTGATGGACCGACTCATGCACAGGTTCGGACTTCACGGAAAAAGCTTCATTCCACTCATAACCGGCTTTGGCTGTTCCATACCAGGCATCATGGCGACTCGAACCCTCGAGAACGAACGGGATAGGCTCACCACCATGCTCGTGCTGCCGCTCATGTCCTGCGGAGCTCGTCTTCCCATTTGGATGTTGCTCATCCCCGCGTTTTTTCCACCTGAATGGCGAGCACCCATGCTCTGGATAATTTACATGATAGGCATAGTACTGGCCCTCGTGCTGGCCATGCTCCTTCGGAAAACAATCCTAAAGGGCAAAGACGCGCCTTTCGTCATGGAACTTCCCCCATACAGGCTTCCCACCATAAGAGCGGTTGTGACAAAGATGACCGAGCGTTCATGGCTGTATCTCAGAAAAGCAGGCACCATCATCCTGGGGGTGTCCATACTCATGTGGTTTTTTACCTCTTACCCTAAGACAGACTCATACCAGGTGGATGCGGACATACGAGCAGGAAAAATAATTGTCTCCGGAGCGACACAAAGCACCAAGGCCAGCGACATACGGGTGATAACTCCTACTCAACTTTCAAACGCAAAGGCAGCCGAAGATCTCCGAAACTCTGTCATGGGTCACGTGGGACGTTTCGTCGAGCCGGTAATAAAGCCACTGGGCTTCGACTGGCGTATCGGTACAGCCATGCTCGGTGCCTTTGCCGCAAAGGAAGTCTTCGTATCCCAGATGGGTATTGTCTACTCCCTGGGCGAAGGGCAAGAAAGTTCCAGGAGCCTCCGCGCTACCTTACATCGGAAATACTCTCCCCTGACCGGATTTTCGCTGATGCTTTTTTTGCTCATCGCCACCCCATGCATGGCCACCATTGCAGTCACCAGGCGCGAGTCAGGGAGTTGGAAATGGGCATTGCTGCAATTTTTCGGTCTTACTGCCATAGCGTACGTAATTTCGCTGCTGGTTTTTCAAATCGGCAGATTGTTTTTCTGAAGGGGACTGGCATGGAATGGGAATACTTTGTAGTGTTTATGCTGGTGGGTTGTGTCGCCCTGTACATGGTGGTGTACACTATCAAGCGAATTCGCAGAATGTCCCAGGCCCTGAGAGATCCGGGCAACTGTGGACTAAAGTGCCAATCCTGCCTCGATACTGCCGATTGCCCAATCGTCGAACGAGAAAAAGGAGGAGATGACTCATGAGCTTTGTAAGTAAAAAAGGAGCCATCCTAATCGTTGCAATACTCATACTACCGACCACGCCAATCTTAGGAGCCGACACGGTGGAGACTTGGGACATTGGTGCCACCGACGTGGATATGTATTTCGGGGTCGATGGGCTGAGCCGACGGGAAAAAGACTATCATGCATTTGGCGATATCATGCTCGGATATGGAATTACCGAGCGTTTCTCCGCATACCTGGGGACAACATTGCAAAGTGAAGACTCCTTCGACAACGGCTCCGCGCATATCTACCTCGGCATGTTCGGCACGCCTGTGGATACGGACCACTTCGACCTGGACCTGTTTTTCGATGTAAGCCTCTCGGGGCAATCTTTGAGCCAGTTCCAAATCGGACCTGCGCTGGAGATAAACCTGGACATGTCCCCGGAGCGGCAATCTTTTGGATTGTACCTACGAGCCGGGACTCCGGTTTACGGTCGTTCCATCTCCACTCCGGATCACCAGGATCGACAAGGCTCGAAAATGACTTCCTGTCTGGAGACGACTATCGGCGCCTACTGGACAATCTTTGACGGCCATCAACTACTGGCGGAATTTTCCATGGGAATGCATCCAGATCCTGCTCAGGACGAACGGGAATTTGATATCGGGGGACTGGCTCTTGGCTACAACGTCTCTGTGTGTGACTCTATCGAGCTAATCAACCAAGCATACATAAACATACCACAATCGGGCGAAAGCCTGTCCGTGGGTGTCATGATTGGCTTTATCGCCACCATGCCATCGGCACCCAGGTCGTAATTTTCATAAAATTCATCATGCACGCCTTGACGCCCCCCTCGCTGGACGGCTACAATCCGCCCGCACTAAAAAACACGCCCCTGGCGGCGAGGAGGGACTTCAATGTTTAAAAAAGTAAAAGATCAACTTCAGGCAGAGCTCAATGAAATCAAAGAAGCGGGTCTGTGGAAAGACGAGTGGAAAATCACTTCGCCACAGGGAGCGGAAATCAAGGTCGACGACGGCCGTGGTGTCCTGAACTTCTGTGCCAACAACTACCTTGGCCTCTCCGATGACCCGGAGTTGCTGGCAGCCGCGAAAAAGGGCCTCGATACGCACGGCTTTGGCATGAGTTCCGTAAGGTTCATCTGCGGCACCCAGGATATTCACAAGCAACTCGAAGACACCATCTCAAAGTTCATGGAGACAGAAGACACCATACTGTACTCATCATGCTTCGACGCCAATGGTGGCTTGTTCGAGACCATACTCAACAAAGAGGACGTGATCATCTCCGATCAGCTCAATCACGCTTCCATCATTGACGGAGTAAGGCTTTGCAAAGCCGAACGGCGAAGGTACGCCAACGCCAACATGGAAGAATTGGAGCAGCAACTCAAAGAGACCCAGGACAAGCGAAGGCGGATGATCGCCACGGATGGTGTGTTTTCCATGGACGGAAATGTGGCGCCCTTGGCAGAGATTTGCGACCTGGCGGAAAAATACGACGCCATGGTCATGGTGGACGACTCCCACTCCACAGGTTTCATGGGAAAAACAGGACGAGGCACCCCTGAACACTGTGGAGTCATGGGACGGGTCGATGTCATCACCTCCACCCTGGGCAAGGCCATGGGAGGTGCTTCCGGTGGTTATACAACCGGCCGCAAGGAAATCATCGACATGCTCCGCCAAAGATCCAGGCCCTACCTGTTCTCCAACACCCTGGCCCCTGTTATTGTCTCCACCACCTTGCGCGTATTCGAAATGATCTCAGACACAACCACGCTGCGCGACAAGCTGGAGGAAAACACCAAGTACTTCAGGGAGAAGATGACCTCGGCAGGATTCGATATCAAACCCGGCGTACACCCCATCGTACCCATTATGCTTGGTGACGCACGATTGGCCGCAGACATGGCCAGGGACATGTACGCCGAAGGAATATACGTGGTGGGCTTTTCATACCCGGTCGTACCCAAGGGCCAAGCCAGGATCAGGGTCCAAATATCAGCGGCACACGAAAAAGAGCACCTGGACAAGGCAATAGCCGCGTTCGAAAAAATCGGCAAGAAGCACGGCGTATTGAAATAGCTGTTTTAGATCCGAATCTCGGGGATCTTCACCACGAAAGTAGCTCCACCGCCCGGCGTATCTTCATAGCTGATACTGCCTCCATGCATCTGCACCACTCTCTTGCATATACTCAGGCCCAGGCCGGAACCTGAGTCCTGACCAGTGGTGAAAAACGGATCCCAAATCTTCTTTTGAATCTCTTCCGGCACACCAGGTCCATGGTCCGTGACTTTGTAAACAAGGTCATTGCCGTCACGTCCAACGTATACCGTGATTTTGCCTCCGGCGGGAGCAGCTTTCGCAGAATTTTTCAATAGGTTCAACAGCAGGTGTTTAATCTGTCTTGTGTCCAGGCTCCAAGGAACCACGTCCCCCGGTACAATATCGATTTGATGATCCCGAAAAGCTGGATGATGGGAACATATTCTCACCAGTTGTCTCGGAACAGAGACGGGATCGCTCATTCTGGGAGAAAATGGAGTGGCGGCGCCAAGAGCGAAATCACGAATATCCGCAGCAAGTTCGCTCAGGGTCTGGGCTTGGATGCCAATCTGCTCCAGGCTGTCTGACTCTTTTCTTTTCAGGTCATGCACATGTGCGCTCAGCCCCATGATCACCTGGAGATAATTATTCATTTCGTGAACCATCTCCGCGGCAAACTTGCCCACGGCCGCCAACTTTTCCCTCTTGACGACTTCTTGCTGGGCCTCGTGAAGCTGCTTCGTCCTCATAATCAAGGCCCTGTGAGCATCTGCCAGGTCAGCGGTAAGTTTGCCCTTCGTGATTCTAAGCTCCCTCCACTCCAGGGCCTGCTGTATGGTCAGCCTCATGTCATCCACGCCCCATGGCTTGATGATATATCGGTATACCCTGCCCTCGTTGATGGCGTTGAGCATGGCTTCGAAATCCGTATATGCCGTAAGTATCAAGCGAACTATGTTCGGATCCATCTCCTTGACACGGGTCAACAACTCGACCCCTGTCATTCCAGGCATGCGCTGGTCCGCTATGATCATCTCCACTTGGTTTACCTCGAGCAAGCCCAGAGCCTCCTGGCCGGATCGAGCGGTGAGAATATCATAGGACTCTTCCAGCATCAGGCTCATGGGCTCCAGACTGTCCGTCTCATCGTCCACCAGCAACAAAGTAGCTCTCCTGTCATCCGTCATACCCTGTCCTCCTGTCTATGTTGTTTGGGACCCGATCCATCCACTGTTGGAATCTCCAACCTGAAGGTCGTCCCTTCTCCCGGTTCGGAACTCACCCTTATCGTACCACCCATATCCTGAACTGTTTTTTGCGCCAGAGCAAGACCAAGACCGATCCCCTGTCCGGGATCCCTGGTGGTGAAAAAAAGATCAAAAATACGATCCCTATCCTCCGGCGCGATACCGCATCCATTATCCTCCACTTCCACAACCGCCAGACTTTCGTCGAGCCTTGTGCTGACCTCCACCCTGCCTCCGAAGTCCACGGCGTGAAGCGCATTTTCCATCAGGTTCAGCACCATTTGCCGCAGCTCTTCCCTGGGTCCCATGAGGACCGCTCCAGAGCCCAGGTCAGCATTTATGGTCACCCCTTTTTGGTCTGCCAGTGTCAAGTGACGAATCTCAGAAGAGATCATCTCGTCCAGGTCGATTTCACTCCACGACACCATCATGTGGGACGATGAATATTGCTGAAGCGAGAGCACCACCGCTGAAATGCGATCCAACGCTCTTACGGAAATATCCTGCATCCGCTTGAGACGATTGGATATCTCGTCATCTGCGGTCGCTTTGTTTCCAATTGCTTTATTGGACAACTTCACCACTGCGGCCTGGGCGTTTCGTGCCTGGTGACAAGCGTTTCTCAACTCGTGAGCGAGTCCGGCCAGGAGGGTCTCGAGCGAAGCAGCCCTGCGCTGGGCAGCAATTTCGCTGTGTCTCAATCGGTTCTTAAGCAGGGCCTCGATGGTTGCGTGGATCTCCGACGCACGGAAAGGCTTGGTCAGGTATTGATCCGCTCCGACGTGATGGCCG
>CAYSLH010000011.1:0-39736 GCA_964431605.1 uncultured Myxococcales bacterium | reverse complement strand
TGCTCTTCCGGTACCATATGATTGCAAATATTCGAAACGTTGACGCCAGTGTCAATTTTTCTTGAAATACTGACGGGAACCAATAACATTGTCCTAACTTCAATGACCAGGCCGTTGGTTCTGTGACTTGGCCGCCTATGAGTAAAGGATCACACATGATAAAAAGGGTCTTGCCGTTCCTTGGTTGGTTCGAGGGCTACAAGCCTGCCCATTTTCGTGCCGACATGATAGCCGGTATCACCGTTGCATTGGTGTTGATCCCACAGTCCATGGCTTATGCCCAGTTGGCCGGGCTTCCGGCGTACTTTGGTCTGTATGCAGCGTTTTTGCCTCCCATGGTGGCTGCCTTGTTTGGTTCCAGTCGTCAACTGGCCACAGGACCTGTGGCAGTTGTCTCACTCATGACAGCAGCGAGCCTGGGCCCCTTGGCAACGTCCGGTACTGAGGGATACATAGCCTATGCCCTGTTTCTTGCGCTACTGGTGGGAATTTTTCAAATCTCCCTGGGTATCCTGAGGCTGGGAGTGCTCGTAAATTTCCTCTCCCATCCTGTGATACTTGGATTTACAAACGCAGCTGCGATAATCATCGCCACAAGCCAACTTTCAAAGATTTTTGGAGTATCGGTAGACAAAGCAACTCATCACTATGAAACAGTGTGGCGAGTCGTGATTGCGGCCATACATTTCACCCACTGGCCAACTTTTCTCCTGGCACTGCTGGCATTTGCAATAATGTATGGCATAAAACGAATCAGCCCAAGGCTCCCTTTCGTGCTGACAGCCGTAGCCATAACCACACTGATTTCATGGAGCCTGGGACTGGAAGACAGCCGTAAAGTCGATATATCGACCATCGAGTCTCCAGAAGTACATGATCTCATAAACACGTTCAACAAGGACATCCAGGATGCAAATCTCATGGCCGAGGCCAAAACCGCCCTCTTGCTGGATACCGAACAGGTACACGGTGCCGAAGATGTTTGTTCTCATTGTCATGTTCGCCAACGAGTAACCATGGAGATGCTCCGCTCGGACGCCACCAGGCAAGAATCCATCAGCATTCTACCCAAAACCGCGCTCATGCTTCACTCCATGGCTGGATTGCTGGACAAACAACTTGCAACTCTTCGTAAAAAGGTCGCTACGGACAGGGAAAAACTCAGGCGCTTGCACTTTATAGCAACGGAACATGACGGTATCATTCGGTTTCATACCACGGAATCCAAAAACACTGAAAGGGCTGATGGTCCGATTTGGCGACTCAAGGTTGGCGACTCTGCTTTGGACACCAAGTCTTTGTCCATGCTGGTAGGAGGCGAGGTGGTGGGCGCCATCCCGGCAGGACTCCCCTCTTTCAAATTGCCGACATGGGATTGGAAGGTGCTCGGAGATCTGTTCATGGCAGCAATCATAATTTCCATCCTGGGATTCATGGAAGCCATATCCATTGCCAAGGCAATGGCCGCGCGCACTGGTCAGAGGTTGGATCCAAACCAGGAACTCATAGGACAAGGTATTGCCAATATAGTTGGATCATTTGGACAAAGTTACGCTGTCTCGGGTTCATTCTCCCGTTCTGCCGTAAACATCCAGGCTGGCGCCGTGACCGGACTTTCCAGTGTGTTTACATCCGTGGTGGTTGTTCTTGTGCTTCTTTTTATGACACCTCTTCTCTACCATCTTCCCCAGTCAGTACTGGCTTCGGTGATAATGATGGCCGTAATCGGCTTGGTGAACATCAAAGGAATCGTCCATTCATGGAGAGTGCAACCATCGGACGGTATCATAAGTGTCATCACCTTCGCAGCTACACTGGTCTTCGCACCTCACTTGGACAGGGGTATCCTTGTCGGAGTCGCTCTTTCAGTGGGTGTTTTTCTGTACCGCAAGATGAAACCCGCCATAACCGATCTGTCTCTTTGGACCGATGGGCTCCTTCGTGATTCGAAATACCATGGATTGAAACATTGCAAGCACATAGCTGTCATTCGATTCGAAGGACCACTGTTTTTTGCCAATTCCAGCTACCTGGAAGACGAAGTCCTTAGCAGGATCCGGCAGATGCCGGAATTGAAATATTTCGCTTTCTGTGCGGAGGGGATCAATCATCTGGACTCATCAGCGGAAGAGACCCTGTCTCTTTTGGTAGACAGGTTGCGATCCGGAGGCTATGACGTTTTCTTTTGTTCCTTGTCTGAAAATATCATGGACATCATGCGCAGGAGCCACCTTCTGGAAAAAATCGGCGAAGATCACTTTTTCCCATCTTCTTTTTTGCTGGTGGATGCCATTTGGGAAAAAGCACATGAGGGTTCAGATGAAGAAGATTGCCCCCTTCGCAAGGTCATACCCATAATGGGTAAACCTGAAGAATATCGCATCAGCGTTTTGCTCATAGACGATGAACAGGACTTCGTCAAGTACACGGCGCGCAGGTTGGAAGCCAGGGGACTTAGGGCCAAGGGTATGTTTGATGGAAAAAGCGCTTTGGAACTTTTGGAAAAACAATCCTTCGATGTGATCATTTTAGATGTAGCCATGCCAGGAATGAGCGGAATAGAGGTCTTCAACGAGATTAGAAAGAGAGATCCGGATCAACCGGTGATCATGCTCACGGGACACGGAACCATCGAGGATGCGGTGGAGAGCATGAGAAAAGGTGCGGTGGATTATTTGCAAAAGCCTTGCGACTTCGACGAACTTTTGGAAAAAATTCAAATGGTATACTCTACCAGGAGCTGCTGAGAGGAGTCGTTCTGAAAACTATCATTTTCTCACAAAGAACCAACTACGGACCGCCATTCTAGTAAGAATACCTGGCCCTGGTCCACACAAATGTCCCAGAGGCTGCAGGATCTCCGAACTTCGTGTAGTTCTTGCCCATCTGGATAAGCCCACCGATACCCATTTCGAAACCATTTCCAAAATTATAGTCGAACTCTGGAAACAAAATAGCGCTGAAACCATCGCCAAATATTTTCAAATACCTACGAACCCTGGTGCCCTGCATATCGTCGTAGTAATCACGATAGTAAGGCCCCAGGTCCAATATGGCGAAAAGCCGAAGCAAGGCTCTATCGTCGGCAAACTTGAAATCCAGCCCCAGAATCGCATAGTCCCCCAAGCGAGGCCTGATAACCTCGTTGGCATACCTTGGCCCACATGAAGCTGTTCCTTCGAAAATTGCACACTGCTCAAACTTCGACTCATCATTTACTATGACACCCCCCTGACGTACAGCCCATCCATCCTGGAAAAAATCACCCGCACCAAATTCATCGGGAAAGCCATGCACCCACATCAGATTGGCCATGACATGAGAACCAAACGAGTAATCGAATCCGAGAGTCCATTTTGCAAAAGGTGTATTCTCCAGCACGATTGGCCTGGGGCCACCTGGTCGACCATCATTATCATAGTCATATTCACCAGCTGGTTGCACAATCAGGCCCATGTCGATCTCGTCCTGTGTCAGTTTTGCCCTGAGCTCCTGTGGAAAATAAAGCCCAAGTTCAAACCTGTAACCAATCCCCCCAAGAGAAGAACTTATCCAGTTCAGGGGTATCTCACCCGCCATGTTCCATCCCAGCACCTGCTCCTTTGGATATGCCACCTGAGCCGTGGTCTGCAAAAGACCATTGACACAATCTTCAGGATCGTCTCGGGCACAGAACTCATCACCTACAAGAACCGTATGATTTCCCACGGCTTGGGGAAGATCGTGCCTGCCCCTGTAATAGCTAATGGCAATATCCTGTCCCAAAAGAGTGTAGGCCAGCCTGAACGCAAACTGCATGTTTCCCAAGCTCAAATCGGGCAACTGAGGTTCGACCGAACTGGTGACAGTTGGATACCTGGTAGGAAGAAGATCCTTGGGACGTTGTGCAAAAGCTTTTTCATAATGCATTCTGTATCGCAAGCCCGATGACACGAAAGGCATTCTATCGTTCATCAACAGGCCCAGAGATGCAGAGCGTGGCAACAGGGCGGGTTTGAACACGGGAACCAACACCCCTGAGAGAACCAGAGAAGACCATGGGTTGTAATCAAGTCTGACCATCATGTTGGCTCGCTGCTCGCCAAACATGAGTATATCTTCCAGATCATTGGCGTTGAGGTTATTGGTAGGATTGAACTGATCGGCCTTGCCCCACTGGACAAGCTGCTGTCCGATTCTAAGATCCAGCCCATCCAGAATGATATCCGTCGCTTCTATATATAGCGCGTTTGCCTGGATGTAATAAGGGGAGGTTCTGTCGTTTAGAGACAGATCACCTATCCCTTCGATGTTCTCAGGGTAACCCAGCAACACGAAATCCACGTCTACTACCCCTGCATACTGGCCATAGAGAGCATCGAGTTTTAGCTTGAGGATATTTTCGTTGCGTCGTACTCCGGTTGCTATGTCATCACGGGAATAAAAGGTATGGTCCGTATTGTCGTAAAAAACCCCAGCGGACTTTGGCTGTAGCTGAAACCTCAAATCCGTCTGCAACTTGCCTCCCCACCTGAATTCAAACTTGTCCAGATCTTCCGTGTCGTCAGAACTCGCTTGCTCGGAGAGCTCATCCAAACCTTCAGGCATCACGAAGGGCTCATCGAGCTCCAGCGGCGGATCAGCCTCGCGGGAATTTTCTGTTTTTTCCGCCCCCAAAGAAGGCAAAGCTACGAACCAAGCAAGAAAACAAAGACCCACTTTCCACAGTGTCATATCTCGTTGCTCCCGGCTATCTTCTGCGCTGCAAAGACCGGACAGAAAAAAGCCGATCGTCGACGCCTGTATTGTGTTTCCATGCTCTCTGGATCATGAAACTCTCCATATCTCCTCTGGAATGATCCACCATGCTCATCTTGCGCGGATTACACAACCCGTCTGCGCACTGCCAGCCCTCACGTTTCTCGGTGAGAAGCTTGGCTCCCTTGGCGTTGTAATATTCGATGAGAGTCGGTTGAAAAATATCCTTTCGAATTTTCACAATGAGCTTTGGATAGGAAAACACCTTGCCCTTTTTCAGCGTAAACTCCACTCGCCACTCCTTGTCATCCTGGTCAAGGAGCTTTCCTGAAAAAACTTCACCGAACTTTGTAAGAGCCATGACCTCCTGGGTATAGGCAGAACCCATGAACCCCTGGGCTCTGACATGGGAGGCCACGCGACGTACCTTCCTGAATGCGGGCAGGTATACGTACATCTTGTCCACGTCCAGCACCAGAAACTTCATACCTTTTACGTCTCCCGGGGAAAGAAATTCTATAAACCTTTTTTTATCGCCCTTTATAGTCACGGCAAACCTCAACACCCGTGGTTTCTTTCCCTGCTCCTTTGTAACCAAATCGTATTCGAAATACTGATCCTTTGCCTTGGTCATGGCCTCGTCTGTTTTGGCAATGATTTGGTCTATGGATAAATCCTTGGCATCGGAAACGGCGCCAATACCCATTATGAACACCAGGCCAACGACTACAGGCAATCTGTAGTGCTTTTGTGATAAACTTTGTCTGAACATGGAATTATTCCTTTTGTTTTGCGTTAGAAGTATCAGGCATTAGCAAACTATACTACCCCTTGGCAGGGGCTGGTTTCGTCAAAACATTCTCTACCTCTTCCAGACCGTCATCCCCATCCAGGTCGACAGCACTGGAACGGTATCTTTTTTTCCTGGCCAACACTGGAATTGCCAAAAAGGTTGCGAGCGCTGCCACGATCATGGCTGCCGATGTCAGACCGCCCACATTCTGCAAAGGCTTGGCCTCTCCTAGGGTAAGCACGAAGAAGCCAAGGAAGATCATGATGGCGTTGGTCCAGATCGCAGGACCTGTCCGGTCGGCTGCGTGGGCTATGGACGAAAGTATGGAATTGTCCTGACCAGGACGCCATGCGGCAAGAAGGTGTACGCCGTAATCCACGCCCACACCAAGGATTATGGAGGCCAGCATGGATGTTCCAATGTCCAGGTGAACCCGCAACAACCCCATTCCCCCATAGATAACTACGAGCGTAAACAGGGTTGGCACAGTAGCCAGCAGGCCTGAAAACAACGAACGAAACATAATGCTAAGAATGATCACGATAACCACGAGAGCAAAGACCATGCTCTTTATTTGGTTGGCTTTCACCGACCTGGACAAACCGCGATGTAGCACAGGCAGTCCATTGGTTTGTAAAACTATTGAACCAGCGCTACTGACTGACTCGCCGGTCTTTGATGAATCGTCCATCGCCACCAACCCAGTTGGGTTATCCTGGTCCCAAAAAGCACCCCTCAATGCGGTGACAAACCTCTTACCCTTAGGCGTATCCGGGATCTTCAACTCAAGGAGTGAAATCAGCTTGTCGGCCTGTAAAACAGAACGAGCATTGCGCCATGCTTCAACCAGTGGCGTTGATATGGACCAGCTCAAATCCTGTACTACGTCATCGTCCTGTGACCTTGAGAGTACAACTGACAAGACCTGGATAATCCTTTGTTCATCCGGCAGTTCGTCCAGTGAAGACAGGGCATCCGCCACCTTGTCTGCTGCATCCACTCCCACCTCGGAATCGAGATCCACAGCGCACTCCTCGGATTTGAGAAACCTAAGAAGATCAGACTTCATGATCTTTCGAGGCGGCCTTGGTGGAGCAAATGTCAAATAACCGTAGATCTCTTTACCTGCATTTTCAGGCATGTCGATGGAGTAATATCTCGCCAGAGCTAAAATTCGCATGGCGATAGCCTGATTCTGGTTAGCCAACGCACGTCTCCATCCAGGTTGACCCTTGGCGACTATGCGGTAACGCCCAATGGAGTATTTCTCGACCTGTTTATTTACGAAATCCAGGACGCTTTCCAGGTCTTGGGCTTTTGGTGAATTTACCTGAATGTGCACCAACCCCTGATGATGGTCCTGTGACATGAGTTGAGCTACAGAGGGATCACCTTCCATGAATGAATACAACAAACGGACTTGTGCCCGCGTGTCGGGAATTCGTTGCTGCCCGACCATGGCAAGATTGGAAAGAGATAAAGCCATTCCCACATGGCGGACACTGGAGACCAGCGGGTTTAGAGAAATACGATCTGCCAGATATCGAATTTCTCTCAGTACGTCCGGATCATCCAAGTCAGCCTGAACGAAAAGCTGAATGAAGTTTGCGCCACCGAACTTGGTACCCAAAAACTCATTGGCCCTGTCAGGAGGGCTGGCTTTGCTGAAAAACGTAGTCTCATCCACCGCTGTGTTTACCCGGCTTACCCAAAAGCTGCTTATACCCACCAGTAATAGCAGCCCCCCCCCAACTCCAAGACGGTGTATTCTGGCAAACAGCGACAACCTAACCATCAAGGATCGCATGACAATGGATTCATCATGCCTACGTCTCAAATTGGTCAAGGTGATCACAGCCGGAATGAAAGTCAAAGAAAGAACAAGAGTTGTGAGTATACCTACAGCTGTAAATAGCCCGAAATACTTTATCGGTCGTATGTCCATGAACACAAACGACAGCAAGGAAGCTACGGTGGTAAGACCCGCGGCGACAATCACCGGACCAATTCCTCGTATGGCCATGCTCATGGCTTTTTGAGGCTCGTTCTTCTGAGACAAGGAATAGTAACGCACCAGAAGGTGTATGCCATAGGCGCTTCCGATAGCAAATAAAATGATGGGCATGGCGGATAGAACTATATTGAAAGGTACTTTCATGGTTGCCATCAGGCCCAATGTGACCGAAATACCTATTCCTGTAGTAAACAGTGCCAGCGAAGCACCCAGCAAATCTCTGAATGCCAGGATTATTACCAACACAATGGCTAAGATTGCCCAAGGAGTCAGGTTCTTGAGATCCCTGTTGGTGGTGTCGTAGATATAAGTGGACACGAACGGTCCACCACCCCAAAATATCTCCCTTTTGGGAAATACCTTCCTCACTGCGCTACGTATCCTCCCGGCCATTACCCGCTGGTCCACTTCGAACCCAAGGAAGCAATAGATGACTACGCTGGATGCATCTTTCGAGATTAAGGTTCCAACCACGTGGTCTTTAGACATAACCTTCTGCCTGAGCCGAATTTGCTGCTCTTTACTAGTGGGAAGATCCTGCACCAATGGTGCTGTTATCACCCCGCCCCTGTCCGGATCCGGAGTAAAATCCACAACATTTGTAAGACTTAGTACATGAATTAACCCAGGATCATCGCGCAGATCACGGGTCAACTCTTGTAAGTTTTTCAAAAACTCAGGACTGAAGACATCCTCGGATTCGATGCCAATCATGGCCAGGTCCAACCCACCGAATTTTTTATTTATCTTACGAAATAAGGAAACATCCGGATTGTTTTCCGGTAAAAAAGCCAGTATGTCTTCCTCGTTCTTGAGGTTCCGTATCTGAAGCAAACTCGCTGAAAAGATCACCATGACTATGACCACAACCATCCAGGCTATGGTGCGATTTGTTACCCAGGATGCCAATTTGTTCATCTCGTCTCCGTTTTACCATTCAGCTCCGCTCCAAGCCTAGCAAGATTTAAGCCACAACTCACGTCTTAGTATCTTGAAAAAACACAATATTTTAAGTACAAGGCTCTCAATTGAAACGACATGCGTGCAAAATCGCACACGTGTTCACATTCGCACAGATCCGTCACTTTGAAGGTGGTACGTCTGGGGAAACCCCGGGGGACGGCGGATTGTTCAGTCCATGTCGCTCCATACGCCTCAGGAGCTGAAATCTGCTGATTCCTAAAAGCCTTGCGGCCTCTGTCTTGACGTTGTTCGCCTGTACCAACGCCTGCTGGATCATGCGTTTTTCCAGCGACTCCAGAGTATCGACTCCAGGTCTGAAATCCAACGAAACTCCTGACTTGCCTCGAGAGATTTGTTGGTTCAACACGCGATTGGGTAAATGTTTCAATTCTATTCGACCAGAGTCCGACATGATGACAGCCCGTTCCATGATGTTCTTCAGTTCCCTGACGTTGCCTGGAAATTCGTATGTCATCAATCTATGTCGGATTTCATCAGATAGTGGGCCAAGTTTGCGGCCCAATCGCTTTGCAACCTTGTTTTTGAAATGTTCTGCCAACAAAATGATATCCTCGCCCCTTTGTCTGAGGGGTGGAATGGATATGGGAAACACACACAGGCGCTGGTATAGATCGAGACGAAATTCCCCCTTTTCCACCAAGTGCTTCAGGTCCTTGTTGGTCGCAGCAATCACCCTGGCGTTCAACGGGATCTCTTTTACTGATCCGACTCGCGAAAATCTTCGACTTTCCAGCACCCTGAGTAGTTTGCCCTGCAGTTCGTTCATGTCGCCTATTTCATCCAGGAGCAGACTGCCACCAGAGGCTTCCTCGAACGCTCCGGCCCTAGCCTGGTCCGCTCCGGTAAACGAACCTTTTGTGTGACCAAAGAGTATGCTCTCGGACAAACTGGCAGGTAGAGCGATGCAGTCCACCACCACGAAAGGACTTCCTCCTGGACAAGACAAGGAATGGAGAGTTCGTGCCGCCACCTCTTTTCCAACACCAGTCTCACCAGTCAACAGCACAGTGGTGTCTTCAGAGCGACTGATCTTGCGTAGTTGTTCCCTGACGAACTCCATGGCCGAACACTCTCCGAGTAGTTCACTATCCCCAGGCTCTGAAATGGGTACAGTCTCGGCTCTCTTCCACGCCTCCATCACGCGATCCACTATGGGGTTGAGCTTGCTCTCCTTGACCACGTAATCTTCAGCACCCAGTCTAATGGCTTGAACCGCATCCGGAATGGAGTGAAAGGCCGTCATCATGATGACGGATGTCTGTGGCTGAAAGGCGAGGATCTGTGGAATGATGCTTATGCCCTCCTGGTCAGGCAAGCGATGATCCAGCAAAACAACACCATATCTGTTTGGAGGCATAGCCACCAACGAAAGGGCCTGGGAACATGAGTAGGCTATGTCAACATGCATTTCAAGACGTTCCAGTTCAGTTCCGATGGCTCTGGCATAGAGCTCCTCATCATCTACCACCAGGACCCTGAACTCGCCTTTAGACAAAATCAGTCCTCCGACACGGTGGGCAAGACCACCCTGGCCCTACATCCACCACTTTCTCTGTTGGAAAGATCGAGTGTTCCACCATGAGCCTGGACTATCTTGGCACAAACAGCAAGCCCCAACCCGGTACCGTTGCTCTTGGTGGTAAAAAAAGGCTGGATGCACTGTTTCGCGCTGGCCTTCAAACCGCAACCCCTGTCGTCTACCAGAATCTCCACCATTCCTCTTCCAGTCCTGGTCCACACATCAACATTACCACCATCTTCAGATGCCTCCATGGCATTGAGCACCAAGTTGAAAAAAACGTGCTCCAGCCCATCGTGATCCCCCCTGACACACAACCCAGGATCAACCTTTACATTTATTGTTTTGCCTTGCTGCTTACGAGCCCCATCGAGCAACCTCTTGACGTGCCCCAGTAAATCACCCAAGACCACGTCCCCAAGCACTACTCCACTACGATAGCTCAAATGCTTGCGCAGGATCATGTCCATACGATGAATCTCGCGCAGTGCTGCGTTCAACATGGATCGTTGTGATTCACTAACATCACCCTTGGAAAGATTGTCCAGAGTCGCACCGATTGCCACTATGGGATTTCTGATCTCATGGGCCAACTGTGCTGCCATCTCACCCATGGAAGCCATGCGTTCTTTGTCCAACAGCGCGCCTGCGTTCTGATCGTCCAAAGAATCTACGCCTTCCCTAAGCATCAATAAAAAACCGATACTCCTATCCCTATCATCGGCCAAGACCAGAACATCCATGTTGACACTATGCAAAGTTCCCTTGTCATGACGTACAATGGCCCTAATCTCAGAAGTTCCTGCAGCCGGGCTGAAAGCATACCTACCCAGAATATCTCCCAAGTCCCTTGGCTCTAAGAACAACTCGGTCACTGGTCGTCCCAACAATTGCTTCTGTGATAGATCGAAAAGCTTCTCGGCCGCATCGTTGGCAGAGGTGATTGAATTATCCATATCGAGGAAAAGAACAGGTGCAGGTTCTCCAACAGTCAACTGCAAGAGCTGATTTTCAAGGGATTCCGCCGTGGGATTCGACTGCTGTTGAATCCGGCACACACAAGCCCTGTCGCCACGGAATTCCAGTTGCGAGCACTTGGCGACGGTGCCGTCCGAAAAAGTCTTTTCCAGTACATCCAACGAAGATTCTCGAAACTGCTCATCTGGGTGAGATTTCAACCAACGACTGACCTCGGTCCCGATTTGCTTTTCGACTTTTTCGGCAATAGATCGTGCACCAGCAGACCATCCTAGTGACTTTCCTCTTTTATCGAGCACGACGTAATCACAATTCCGATGCGAGCCTGCCCCGAGATATAAGCCATGACCCATCATGTCGTTTTCCAGGATATCTCCTATTCGCCTGGCATAACGCAACAAGACCTCACGTTGCTGCGTGGTAAACGGGTTCAAACCAGGTTTTTCGAAAATCAACACTCCATATCGCCTGTGGGCACCGGTGGCGGGCGCCACCATGAACCTTCTTTCCCCAGCCTGTTTTTCGAACAGTTCCAGGATATCTTCTGGAATCGCAGAACCGACCATCTCAGCAAGGTTGGATGTCTCGCGCATCAAACCATCCTTCCACACCTTGCCTATAAAGCTATCAGCTGTGTTCTGAACCGGGACAGTCAATGAACGAAAGGACCTTCCCATGGCCTTTTCCAGAGCGGCAAGCTCTGGATAAGAATCAGCGGTCGCGCCTATACTAACTCGCATTTGTCTGGCACGTTCGCTGATGACCACCAGGTTCGTGGAATTGCATCCAACGATCTTATTTACACCCCTGAGGACATTTCCCAGGAACTCTTCCAAATCTCTGTTCGATTCCAACATGACAATAGCTCAACCGGCTCAGGCCTGGCTATTCAAAGTCGCAACAGAGGGATCTTTTAATAGAATATCGACCTGCTTACGATCCAGCCTGTGCCACTCCGGCTCAAAAAAACCATCTGGTCCGTGTTTGAAGCGCACCAAATCAAAAGTCTCTTCGTATATCTCCAGATGCGATCCTGTTTTTGGGGTATGTTCGATAAACAATAGCTTCTTAGGATCGAGAGAGTTCTCGTGGCAAATCAAATCAGCGAGTTGAGGACAGAAATTCGTCACAGAGGTTCCCGGATTCTGGTCCCATAGCTCCGTAACCACCACCACGTGATGGTTTGGGAATCGTGCTATCTTCAAACCACACAAAGAAGGGACGTCCCAAAGACCCTTGAAATGCATGATAGTGTCCACGTAGTCCAACTCTATTTTCATTTCGGTCGGACCTCTTTGGATAGTCTCGTGTCGACCTTTTTACCAAAACTGCGATCGATCAAATCGCGACGACGCCCCTGATAGGTACCAAGAGAGCGCTCCCGCTCCACAGCTCGTTTTAGCAACCTGAACATTTTCATGTTCTGTGGCTCATCTTTGTAAAACTCTTCCCATGCCCAATGGTAAAGTTCTTCAAGACGCTGAGGGCTCATGTGCTTGGGCTGATAAATAGCCTGGCAAGCATCGTATCTGTCCCAATCCTCGGAGAGGATTCTCCCTTGCTTCAGCATGTCATCATGAGCCTTGGTATGCGGAAATGGCGTAAGAATAGTGAACTCGGCAAGGTCGAGATCGATGTCCAATAAAAATTCCACGAGTTTTTTGATGTAGTCTTCCGTATGGTGATCCAGTCCCAGCAGGATGGTGCCTTCAACCCCAATACCGTGATCATGGTAGCGCTTTATCCGCTCCTTGATGTAGTCTGAAGTATCGAATACCGCCTGGTACACATACCACGCGCCAGCTTGCGCTGCCAAATCCAACACCTGTGGATCGTCTTCAATGGTGTGAGAGCACCAGGTTTTTTTCATGGATATCATTTCGCGAAACAACTGCTTTTCCCACTCTGTGTCTTGTGCGAGAGAGTTGTCTACCAAAAATAATCGCGGGTTGTCTATGGTCTCCAACTCTTCCAAAACCCGGTCAAATGGTCTTGGGCGAAACTTACGTCCTCCCAGAAAGGAAACTGCACAAGGATAACACTTGAACCTGCAACCCCTGGATGCGTGGAAAAGGTCCACCATGCGAACACCCTTGTGATAATAAAGATCCCTGTCCAGTATGTCGCGCCTTGCTGGTCCCACCAGTTCGATCGCCGGACGATCATTGATGAAATTATATAATTTTTTCAGCTCACCCTTTCTGAAATCATCAAAGACTCCAGCGAGCCTTCCTTCGACTTCGCCAAGAAACACGCTGTCTGCATGCCCCATGACCTCCATGCCGTGCAGCATGGTGGCGATCCCTCCAAAAATAACAGGAACCGATCGCGCCCTGTAAGCATCCGCTATGGCCAGACCTCTTTTTACCTGAGTGGTGAGCATCATGGATATCCCCACCAAGTCAGGGGAGTCATGCAGGTCTAGTTCCTGCAGATTCTCATCCACGAACTGCACTTCGACCCAATCGGGGATCTCGGCAGCCATAACCACTGGCCCATGGGGAGGAAGATTGAACTCCGTCTGTTGCTGTAGCTTATTCCACCTGGGATATATCAGTTTGAACTTCATCAGGGTTTGCCGCGTTCGACCCAAATCTTCATCAGGGATTCTATCACCTCTACCGCCTTTACCATGGCCTGGACGGGAACCCACTCGGTTACGGCATGAAAGTTGTAGCCGCCCGCCGACAGGTTTGGCGTTGGCAGGCCCTGAAAGCTCAACCTCGCACCATCCGTGCCTCCCCGAATCGCCAGTCTGACAGGTTTAATATCAACCCTTCTCATTGCTTCTTCGGCGTACTCGACTACCTTGGGATTCTTATCCAAAACCTGTTTCATATTCCTATATGACTCAGAGACCTCGATTTCTATCTCGGCCCGAGGCTCCTGCTCAATGACTTCCTTGCGGACCCTCTCTAAGACCTCCTCCATCTTCGCCAAACCTTCCTCGGTAAACGAGCGAACCAGGCAAGTAATCTTGGCCTCGGTAACAGAGCCCTGAAGTTGGAATGGATGCAGGTAATCTTCGTACCCTTCTGTCGTCTCAGGTAAGGCATCGGTAGGAAGCCGCGATATGAAATCAGCAGCAAGCCTGACCGCATTGACCATTTTACCTTTTGCGTACCCAGGGTGAACATCTATGCCCTTTACCGTAACAATGGCCGTGTCCGCGCAGAAAGTCTCGTCCTCCACTTCGCCGACACCAGAACCATCCAGGGTATATGCCAGATCGGCTCCGAATTGTTCCACGTCGAAAAAGTCCGTGCCTCGTCCCACCTCTTCGTCAGGGGTAAAACCAACACGGATTTTCGGATGTGGCAACGATGGATCCGAGCGATACAATGACATCAGGGTCATTATTTCAGCGATACCAGCCTTGTCATCAGCACCCAGTAAAGTCGTACCATTGGAAGTTATGATTGTATCACCCTTGTGTTTCAAAAGGTCGGGGTTGGCCTCTGGATCAATGATCACGTCAGGCGCACCAGGAAGCGAGATTATTCCTCCATCGTAGTTTTCATGAAGAATGGGCTTCACATCCCGGCCTGACACCTCATGGTATGTGTCGACGTGAGCGAGCAATCCCACAACAGGCAAATCTTTGGCTGAGGAAACTCCAGGCGGAATATTTTCCGGAAGGGTTGCCGTAACATAACCATGCTCATCCATCTTGACATCATCAAGCCCCAACTCCTTGAGCTCGTCATTGAGCATACGCAACAAGTCCAATTGTCCATCGGTTGACGGGTATCTATCATCTTGGCCGTCTTTCGATCTGGTGTCTATTTTTACATAGCGCAAAAACCGCTCCATCACCTCATCTTTTATGTCCATCTCTCAACCTCCCAACTCACGGTAATATCCGCTCAATGAATGCCCAGTTCGGAACGTCTCGTATAGGTCCCATCCAGGGTATCCAGTCCACTAACCTCCAAACTCAAAATTCTGCCTGCATCATCTCGATCGACATGCAGTTGCACCCACTCCTTTTCTACTTTCAGTTCCGGCTGCCCGTTCGTTATCCGGTACTCTCCAAACTTTCTCACTGACTCCTGTGTAAGGTCGTGGGGAACATATTCCAGACGAAAACGGCTACCCAGCCCAAACACCAACAAATGCGTTTTGTGCAGTTCAGGACCAGAGACCCATGCATCCAAAAATTCGCGGCTTTTTCCAACGTTGCGAATTTCCTTCTTCAGATTCTTACTGGTGATCGCCCTGCGGCCTCTGTAAATGATGATATCCGATATGCAGGTATGCCTGTTTTTTTTACCCCGATATCCAGCCTTGAGGGTAATCAGCAACCTATCCGTATTCAGTTCCGGATCGAACTCCAGCGTCTGTTTCTCCTTAACATCACGTATATCCATGGGTTGAAGTTCGTCTCCTGCGGAAATATCTATTTTCCTGACGCGGCTAAAAGCCCTATAGGCCGATTTGCTTGATTGATTGCCCTGTACAAATACCACCTTGCTCAAATCCACTGCTTCATCGAGCTGAATCTCGATCCATGCATCCTTTCCACTGCCCTCGCTGCACCATACGGTCTTGGGATTTGCATCGAGTAAGTTCAGGGCACTAAACCTCCCAGGTCTGCTCCCAGCCTGCCAGTCTCCATTGGACCTTGCGTACATGACCTCTGCGGCCTGTACGACAGTTGGACCAAGGGACACCAAGGCAACAGCAATAAAACAAGTCAAAAAGTTCTTCATGGTACCCCTCCGGTGTCGCAATAAAACTCCTAGATACACCGACGAACATCACCAGCGTATATTCAAACTCACGGCAGGAACTTATAGCATGTCGAGGTCTTCACTTCAATCCGGTATATCCATGCTGATTGTTCTGTCAGCAAGAGTGCATCGATTTAATCTAACGCAAAGACGACATGGCGCGCCTCTCTGCCTCCAGTTCACGAAGCAGGTCGGAAAGAAGCCAGGTTGCCGAGGTGGGTGTCAAAGTAGCCCATAGGGGTTTTGACAAGTCTGCTTTTTTATACAATGCCATGAACTCATGGACTTGCGCCTCGGTCAAGCCGGACATCAGCACGAGACTCGGCAAGTCGGCTTCCTGCCCAAAGCCAATGCGGTCCGCTCGTTTCACCAACTGGCCGACGGTGCTTGATAAATCTTGCTCAACCGCAACGGTAATGGGTAAATTTTCGAACTTTCGTGCAAACCCCTCAACTACAGTCTGCTCTCTCTGGCTCAAACCGCATAAAAGTATAGCCCTGGGACCGAACATGCGTTCGTTGGATTCCTGATCGATGGGATCGAAAGTAGCTTCTTCGGACATCTACAACCTCCAAGTTTTTCATCTTTTCGATTTCAAGGTTCCTTGTTTTTTCTTTTCCCTGCGTTCACCAAGTAAAAGCCTTCCTTCCAGGTGCCTGCGCTGGGCGCGGTAGAACAGACGCAGAAAATTCAGAACTTGATTGTCGGGAATGGTTTGATCAAAAGCTATCTTGTTGCAAATTTTATCAGTAACGGCTCTAAGTAAGGCAAACGCGGCATCGCTGTAATCACCCTTTCTCAGCAAGTCTTCTAACACCTGAAGTTCCCTTATTCCATACAGATCGAGTTGCTCATCCCTGAATACGTACAAGTCGGTAGCCGGGTCTAGGTGTCTTTCTGCAGCATCCGGCAACAATTTGGTTTTGGGTCTCTGAACCACCAGGGTTCCGGCCACCAGGTCACCCACCCTGGCCCGGTCCCTATTGAAAAACGGCATGAACAAAAACACGAACACCCAACCTGAAGCCAACAGCAGCACAAACCCGGGAGCATCTCCATAAAGCACGGATGGGGCCAACAAGAGACGAAGGGGAAGGTATAGCTCCAATTCCCTCATGAGGTTGCGCGCCATGACCGCTCCCGTTCCAAGAGGACCACCATCACGACTTACCACCACGAGATCCATGCTTTTCTTTCCCGGGGTCGTACCTCTCCATCGCAACTCGAAATACAAAAAATAGCCATTCCAAATGACAAAGGATACAAGAACGAAAATTGTAGCTGTCACAAAACCGATCCCCACAACGGATGCGACCAGGTACAGCATGGCTACCACCAAGACAGTAGCCAATGTCATGAGCCCAAAATCCAGCAGCAAGGCAGCGACCCGGCCACCCAGGGGAGCCAAGGGAACACAAAGCTCCACTCCCTCAGGAGTCAAAAGATTCCTGTTGAGGCCATCGCCCGTACCATGCAATTGTCCAACCTGATTCATGCCACTGGCTCACTTGACCATCTGGATTTTTCACCCGGATTGTCAGCTTGGTCCACATCCTTCCAAATCTTGCCCGGTCCCAGGAAAAAATATCCTGCCCAAAAAATTCCACTGGCCAAGGCCATGGCAAACCTGGTCGTTACATCCGTTACCATTTGCCGAAAAACACCTTCCACAACCCCGGCGACGACCAACATCAGCACTGCTCCCAACACCACCAGAGCGCCGGATTTGCCGGTTTTCGACAAGCCCTCCATACGCCCATATCGGCCAGGCTTTACCAGGGCGGCGGCCAGGGCAAGACCAGCACCACCGCACAGACAAACAGCCAAAAGTTCCGTTATGCCATGGGGTAAGACCCATGCCCAAAAATCCAACGCAAGTCCCCTCGATGAATACAGACCGGCCATCACCCCAAGCATCAACCCATTGTAAAACAACAACAGGATCACAGGAAGCCCAAGGGCAAAACCAAGAGCAAAAGACAACAGGCCAATCCTAGCGTTGTGCGTAAAGAGATATGCGGTAAAGAAAGAAAGCTCATCACCCGAGTGCTCATCGTCGGAATATAAGACTTTACGCAACTCCTCGGTGGTAGAGGTAGGCCCCCTTCCCTGGGCCAGTTGCTGCGGCACCACGGCCAGATATGCCTCCGAATCATCCAGGGCCAATCCCACCAGCACACCTATGATAGTAATTAGGACAGCAGATAAAATCCCCCATCGAAGCTTCGATACGTTGCGGGGAAAGGTCCATAATAAAAAACTCTTTATTACACTCGCAGGCCTCGGCTTCACTCCATACACCCAAAAATAGGCCCTTGTGGCGAGAGATTCCAGGTACTCGAGAAGGTTCTTATCAAGGGAGATGGTTCGCGCCACAGAAAGAGACGATACCGTTGCCCTGTACAATGCTGGCAACTGATAGATCTCCTGGGGTTCCAATGAATTAAGGCCCTTCCTCTCCACCTGGTCCAGAATGTTTTCCAGAGTAATCCATTGAGCCTGCCTCTCCCTCCTGAAATCAGAGGAACGCAAGCTGACCTCGCCCGACACATATGCTGACGCATCCATCAGAAGGCCTCCCTGCGCTTTGCCAATAGGTACTTGTCTATCAGTCTCGCGCTTACCTTTCCAGGAGCAGCATCTATACACAAAATCCCCATTCTTCGAAGTCGCTCGATAACCACTTGACGGTCCTGCAGCAAGCCTTGGGCGACCACGGACCTATGCAAATCAAGCATCTGCTTAGGGTCTCGTCTTGCTACCTCATCCAAAGCAGGATCTTTGAAAGCCACGAATACCACCAAGTGCTTAGTGGCGAGACGTTCCAAGTTCTCCAGCATCAGCTCCGCAGCGATGGTATCCACGAAATCCGTCAGCACCACCACCAGCGCACGACGCACGTGTCGCCTAGCCAACTCCATGAGGCTAAGGGTGAAGTTGGTCTCGTGGCTTGAGTAGTCCGTTCGTGCGGCAACACGACTCACAGCACCAAACGCGCCTTGACCCCTGACAGGCACCATGTATTGATTCAATCTCTGGTCAAACGATGCAAATCCCACCCTGTCACCAACCCTCAGGGAAATATAGGCCAGGACAAGGGCCGAATGTATGGCATGGTCGAGCTTTGGCGAATCATGGATGGTTTCTGACATGAGACGTCCCGAGTCCACCGCCAGGATCACTTCCCTGTTTCGCTCTGCCCGGTATTGCCTGCAGAGCAATTTTGCATTTCGGGCTGAGGCCTTCCAATCAATTGTCCTGATGTCGAACCCTGGTACATACTCCCGAAGTTGATCGAACTCTGTACCGTCCCCCCTGTAACGCTCGATACGTGCTCCGGCTTGAAGGCTCTTGCTGCTTACGAGCCGGGCGGCATCTCGGCTTATGACGCTCAGATGCGGATCAACCCGCCTGACTACTCCCATGGAAACCTTTCGCTTGACACGAACCAGTCCCAATGGCCCCTTGGCTGCCAGCCAGATTGATTCCACCTCCACCATTCCTCGCCTGAGTGGCTTCAGAACGAATCTCAACATGTTCTCACCCTTCGTCAACGAATGGGGGGGCAGCGGTGGCACAGGCTCCAGCACGTCGGAGACATCCACCACCACTTTCAGTAGAAAAGGAATTCTTCCAGCCCTTGCCACCACCAGAGTTACTTCGTGTTCATGCATCAGCTGCAACCTGGCCGGGATATCCAAATGAAGCGCGAGGGAAGAGAGCCGGGGCGAAAACACGGTATCTGCAAACAACAAGGCCACGAAAACGACAACAAACGCCAGCCACCAGGTCCATATCACCTCATTTACCGCGGCAGCGGCCACTGCAAGCGCCCCTCCTGACGCAAAAAAGACTACCGCCAGTCTGGTTGGTCTCATCAAACGCCTATCCTTTACCTGGGAACAGGCACCAACTGCAGGACCTGTCTCAATATGTCATCCGATGAACTACCCTCGATAAACGCTCCTGGAGTCAGTATTACCCTGTGACGCAACGATGGTAAAAACAACTCCTTTATGTCGTCGGGAATAACATAATCACGTCCGCGCAGTGCTGCCAGCGCCCTGGACGCCGTGGCCAACATGTTTGCAGCCCTGGGAGAAGCTCCATGAGCGAGGCTGGGCTGAGTGCGCGTAGCTCGCACCAAAGACACTATGTAGTTGACTATATCATCGCTCAAATGCAAGCTCGCCACCACCTGTCTCATGGAAAGCACTTCCTGTCGGGTCAATATGGGCTTTATTCCCAACTGGTCCAGATTAGGCATGGCGCTTGTGTGACCATGCATCCTAACCATTTCTCTCTCTTGCTCCTCGGAAGGAAATTCCACAAGCAGCTTGAACATGAACCTATCGAGTTGCGCTTCCGGCAGGGGATAGGTCCCTTCCTGCTCGATGGGGTTTTGGGTAGCCACCACCAGGAAAAGAGGCGACAGGGGATAGGTCTTCCCATCGATGGTTATGGAGCGTTCCTGCATGGATTCCAGCAAAGCAGCCTGGGTCTTGGGCGGCGTTCGGTTGATTTCGTCAGCCAGAAGAAACTCCGTGAATGCAGGTCCTTTTCGCAACACGAACTCGTTGGATTGGAAGTTGAAGATATTCGTCCCCAGGATGTCCGCAGGCATGATATCAGGAGTAAACTGTATGCGCCTGAATTCCAGCCCAGTGGACTTGGCAAAGGTCTTGGCGAGAAGAGTCTTTCCCGTACCAGGAACCCCTTCCAGGATAACATGTCCCTCGCATAGCAAAGCCACCATGAGCAAGTCGCTCACCCCCTGCGCTCCCATCACCACTCTCTGGCTTTGTTCCCGCACCAGTTGCACTTGTCGTACAAGTTGCTCCATATTATGACCCTCTCTTTTCTCTGTGCTCCACCGGCACATCTACGTATCCTTGCACTGCCCGTGCCCAATGGTGGAACTGTCGCGCCAAACCAACGATGTCCGCTTGTGTCAAGCCCGGAGCCTGACAACGCAACCTGAGTCGGGCCAGGTCAACTCTGACCCCTCGATTGACACTCAACTCCTGAAGCGAGTCGATCTTGGGACTTACTCCAAAAGCCTTCGCAACCCTGGCCATGACCATCAATGAGTATCTCCTCAGGGCATCTTGAATATGTGCGCCATCCAAAAGCAACCTCGCCGTATTATCCACGAGAAGATCCTTGCCACGATTTATCGCGGGCTTTACGGGCAGCGGTTTTCCGAAATACCCTCCCATGGCCCAAAAAGCCAACAAGATGGTCAACAAAAAATGGATGGACACAAGAATCAATGGAAAAGCCGTGGCGTAGGCGACCAGGCTTTTTGGGGTATCGAAACCGTGGAGAGTCTCATCCACGACTACTCCCTGAGCGCCCAGGTATTTAGTCAACAGGGCCAACATCACGGCAGCATTGTCACCCTTTGCCAACGAACGGTTATTGAACAAATCAGGATCGCTTACAAGTACAATGCCGCATTTCAAACTGGCAACCAAAGTACCCTGGTCTGAAAAGACTATAGGTGTGGAGCCTGGCAAATCACCGATGAGCTGGATGGAACCATCCACCTCTATCGAGACCGAATTCATCCCAAGGGCTTGTGCTGAAAACTGTCTTGGGTTTTGCTCCCGAACGACAATATCAGAAAGAGTTTGTTCTGAAATACACCTCGCACCCAATAGTACATCTGACAACATTCGCTGAACTATTTCCGGTTTTATGGGCTGTTCGGAACCGATCCACCCAGCGGCCATGTCCGATACTCCCACACTCCTTTTAGGCAATGCCACCACCACCTTTGCCCCGGACTCCAGCACAGGATCGATACGGTTTGCATACACTTCCTGTTGATTCTTGTCTGCCAAAACAGAGCCGGCGTCATCAAGAGCATACTTGCTTTCGAGTATGTCAATAGGCTCTAACAGTAGAAGGGGAAATGCCTGGTTTGCACCACAAGACCGGGAGTTTTTGCTTACCACCACCGCAACATCGTACTGCTTGAGCAATTCCATGAAGGCCTTATGCCCTACGAGTGAGCGACTGAAGGTATTTGCGCCAGCGGAGGTATGACTAAAAATGTCCTGACCGAATCCTGCGATCAGCAACCCAAGAATGAACGTGGCCATGCCAACCACAATCAAGCCTACCACTGTCTTTCGAGAAAAAGAGTTCAAGAATCACCCAGCAGTTGCATGTAGTCGTCCAAACAACGTTCGTAGTCGGACCTTCCCAGTGGTTTTCCTGCGAACAATCCTGTCTCTACCGTTCGAACCAGCCTGTGGAACACTTCTCGCTCTTGCTTCCCGGAAGGTAATAACAGCGAAAGCTCCCTGCTGGTCATCCAACTCGAAACAGTACGACCTTTTTTTTCCGCCAATCCAGATACGGTAAGAAGGAATATCTGGTGAATCGCTTCGACGAATCTTTCAAGGGAGGCAAGGTATTGCGCCTGGGATAATTCCAAAGGTTTCTCATCCCCTTGACCTTCTTCAGGTTCAACCCCTGGAGTGTCGTGGAGTTTTTTTCTGCGAATGAATGCCACGATCCATATCGCCACCAAGACTAACGCCAAACCGACCCATAGCCATGCCAGTAACTCAAAAAAAGAAATCTTCGCAGACGTGCTGGATTTTTTTCCAATTACCAGCTTTTTCCCTCCGCAAGCGTGGGTATCGGGTTGTGGCGTGGGATTATTCAAAAGTTTTTTCTGAAAGGAGGGATCGTCCAATATTCTTTTGGCCTGCAGCCTGACCTCTATGGGATCGACAGCGTGAGCATCTAAGCACCAGGCAGTCACCAAGGCAAACGCTATCAGGGCGATGTACTTATTGAGCAACAAGTCAGTAAAGCCCCCTGGATTTTTCATCCTGACCGTCGTCTGCTGATAGATGGTTCAAATATTCATGGGGTCTGTTTGAAAATCCGTATTCTTCAGGTGGCAGATTCATTTCTCCCGTGTCAAGCATGAGACGTCAATCGAACAATGCCGCAAGATCCATGTCGTTCAATCCTTCCAGCTTCGATCTGATACGATGATACACCAAGGCGACTGCGACCGCACCCAATGCAGCAAAAAATACCGAGACGATCAGGTTGCTCCACATGCTCATTTCAGCCTGTTCCAGGACTGCCTCCATGCTTTGAGCTCCATCGTTTATGATCATGCCGACTACATACTCTATGACCTTGTTCGCAATACCGAACACCAGTAGTATGGCAAATATTTTCGACCTGTTTCCTCTCGTCAGATCAAAAGACCGTTTGATGGACTCAAAAACGCCCTTGGATTCCACCATCACCACGGCCGGGGCCAGATAGCTTGCAGTAACAAACATCAGCAGGGGAATAAATGCTCCTGCCATGATAAGTATGCCAAGAAATGGAATGAATACTCCCAATAAAAACGGCAGAATAATAAACGTCAAGCCAAGCAAAATCACGATGGTCACACCGATGAGTTTATGCAATTTCGACAGTGCAACCCCCAGGCACTTGCCGAAAGAGGCGCCTTGTGAGGATTTGTGCTTGAACACCCCATAAATGATCGCACCAACTGCTATGCTTTGGAGAAAAGATGACAGTATCCCAATACCGCTAATCTGGTACCCGATACTCTTGACTTCGCCCATGTCGTATAGGTCCACATCGTGAAATACGAAAAAGCCCCAAATGCCCAAGGGAAGGCTCGCCAATAAGGCCAACAAGGTATACTTGGTAAAATTCCCTAAATACACACTGAGGCTCTCACCCATCATCTCCCCGGCGGGAAGATTGTAATTCATTGGCAAATCGTCATCGTAATCAGGTTGATAAAGTCTCGGCGAGTCATGTTCACCATAACCGTCGGGATCAGTCATTACACCCTCCAGTATCGTCGACAAAATATACTTAATGAACTACTCCTACCATGCATTGTACGGACAACTACGATTATCTTTTATAAAAAAACCAACATTCCTTATCAGGTGTGCCCCTAGTGTATGTCCAGGCCGGCTACGAACTTCAAGCCGTTCTTAGTAAAAAATCCTCGTATATCCAAGGCGCCAAATCTTCCAAATAGTTGTTTCACGATAGGCCACATCATTCTCATACGAACCCCCTCGCTACCGCCAAACCCCTTGGAGACGGCAGAGGAGATTACCTCAGAAATTGCAGGAAAGTCTATACGTGTCTCTCCTATCAAGTCAGAAGACCTACCTGCCTCATCAGACACGGCCCTGAACAATACAGAAAAAGGTTGCGAACCAATGCCCATCATTATGTTCGCCTTATTTTGCGCCCAGCTAATCTCCATTCCAGAACCTTGCTCGGTCAGAGTGGTTATGGTCACTCCCTGCGCCTTTGGGTGTTTCAAAGTCGCGCCATTTTTATCAGCCATGACGTCGAACCTGCTCAATAGAGCCTTGGCTTTATTCGAATCATTCACTTTTGCCACCAGCGCCACGCGCATCAAAGACAAAAACTGGTTATCTACCGGGGCCTTTGTATCAAGCATATCAATGCTGGGCACCAGTATGTATGCACCAACTGGTTGAGAGAGGTTGTTGATGAAATCTGAAAACAAGTCCATCTTGACCTCTTTCCGGAACTCCTTTGCCGAGCGAAGCAACTCGTCCTTCATGGTGATCCATGGCGCCTGGGGCGCGTCACCAATCCAGTCCAAAAAAGCCCCTGGATTGACAGACGACCATCCTCCAAGCATGGATGCCTTGAGCATTCTCTTGTGAAATCCCGGTACCGAGACCTGGGTAGGAAAAACCTTTGCCAGGGTTCTTTGGCCCTTTGGAGTCGTAGCAAACAGGGCACCGCCAGTAAGGCGATCACTTTTCAATTTCCACCAGAAACCTACTCCACGAAATCCCTGTAAAAACCTGTCGAACCGCCTCTGGGTCTTTACTGCTCCAGAGAGTTCTTCTGAAAACATCTTTTTAGTTGCCGGGGATTTCGTCGTCTTTAGAAGCTTTCGGGTATGTTCCTGAAAATCCTTCTGATGCTTTTTCCATGCTTTTCGCATGTATGATACGGAAAAATACATCAACCCGTCTCGATCATTCGGAATTTCCTTTTTTACAGCCAGAAAGTTTACGTCCTTACCCAACTTTTTGCCTCTGGAAAAAAAAGACTTGATTCCGATCTTGCCCCCAGCGCTCGGTTCCAGTACCAGGTAGCCGTTTTTAATGCCGAACCTTTCTCCGTTTTTAGTGTATATGCTCACCCCGGCACGTATCTTTGGACGAGCCAGGCCGGCCTTGTCGTCTTCCACTTTTATCTTTCGAGAAAGACGTTCGATGAATTTTTTTTGATCGGAGATTGGTATAACCACGTATGGTTCCTTTTCGAAATCATCCGCCCATAAAGCCGCAGAACCTTCAGGATCTATACCATAAGCAATCATTCCCTCGGCACTTGCCAAATCCTCACCAGTTGTTCTTCTGAGCTCAGAAGCGATTTTTTCATTTCCCAGTTCAGGCACCAGGCCCTTGAAGCGATCCAGGATTGTTCGCACTGTCGCAGACTGTTTTCCTATGTGGTGTGCCACAATCACCCATGAGGCACTCGAAGGGATTGCGTCCGTCACCTCACTGCGGGCCACAGCCGTGCCTGAAACGAATAGGACCAAAAGGATACAACTAAAAATTCGGCCAAAAAACTTGGTCATGACGGCTCCTTTTTTCAATCATCTAGGTAAGGAAATGTCGAGAAAACATTAGTGGACTACAATTATAACCTCAGTTGTATAACCTCAGTTGTCGACCTTCTTCTCTCCACCATTGTTCCCAACGTCTAATAGCCTTTTCACGATCGGACTTGCTGGAGTCAAAATAATAACCAAAAGATTCTTTGGTTATCTTGTTCAGCTCCTGGGAAGACGAAAACCTGATATCCCTGTTTTTGGATCTCAGGCCGGCTATCAACCACTCCAGGCGGCTTTCTCTCTTGTGGGCGTTCCACCACTTGAACCACTTTTTTTCCCTGGTTCCAAAATCCTGCTTGGTGATGTAACCAAGAGACTCCATGGCAGCCTTGGAAACCATGCGATCCCTGTTTTTCACCAACCCCACCAGCAACGGTACCGCGTCCATATCCTTCAGGTTCCCCAACAAGGCGGCGGCTATGGCTCTCTGGGCAGGAATCTCACTCGCCAGACGCTTTCTCAACCCGGCCAAAACAGCATCATATGGCAACTTCCCCCTGTATGCCTGCAACGATTCTATGGCGATCAGGCGAACCTTTGCATCCCTGTCGTACAGCCTCGAAGAAAGCCTCCCTACAGATTTTTCACATAACACCCGCCCGAGGAAAAACGTTGCGTAAAACCTTCTGACAGGATCAATGTCCTCGAGTAAATCCGCCACATATGAACATGCCTCCTGGCCCACGTCCACCAACAGAGCAAGCAACTCAGAGTGCTCTTCAACTCGCGGCAAGAGATCATATGGCCCTGAAATATCGAACATGAGCTTGCCTGGAAATTCCTTCATAACAAGATCAAAAGCCTCATCAATGTGTTCACGCAGTTGTTCCCTTGCCTCAGTCGCTTCATGGAAATCATCGGACACCAACTGAGCAACGAGCTGCCTCAGGACAGAATCGTCCCAAGTTGACTCCTGCTCGACCTGAGGTAGATCCATGGCAGAAGCTGCTGCATCAGGAGACAACTCCATCAGTTGCATCGGTTCGATGGGCTCGTGGTGCTCTATGGATTTTTCCTTTGGAGCAAATTCATCCTCGTCGTCCTCAACCACCACGACCCCTTCTTCCGTGTCCACCGAAACACTATGCTCCGGTTGTAAATCTTCCAGGTCTTCTATTACCACTGGGGCTTCGCCGGGCTTAATGTCAGCCATGGGAAGATCTACCTTGCTGGGGGTCACAGCTGGGGGAATCTCAAGATATTGCCCGTTGCTCATCTCTGGCTCTGATTCAGGCTCTGATTCAGGCTCAGGTTCCGGTTCCGGTTCAGGTTCCGGTTCTGGTTCAGGTCCAGGTTCCGGCACTGGTTCCGGTTCCGGTTCCGGTTCCGGTTCCGGTTCTGGTTCTGGTTCCGGTTCAGGTTCTGGTTCCGGTCCAGGTTCAGGTTCTGGTTCTGGTTCAGGCCTTCCCAGAACCTCCTGTGCAGCCTGTTCGGCCATGGATACAACAATGCCGGAATCGTAAGTATTTTTTTCCTCTAAGGTCTTTGCCTTTGCACGATAAATCAGTCCCTCGAAGGCGAATGACAACCCGTTCAAAAAAACGAGAACTTCCTGAATCCTGTCGCCCCTGATGGCCCTGGCTCCACCATCACCGTATAATACTCCGATCAGCCTGCCCTGCACAGCAAGGGGCACGATAAGCACATTGCTTGGTCGTCCCCTACCCATGACATCCAGAAATCTTTTGTTTTCTTCAGTGTCTGGAACAGGCCCAAGATAATATGATCTCGTTTTGACGACTGTACCCAGCACACAACTGGTATCTGCATCCAACTGGACTTTCCTTATGCCCTTTGCCGCATCCTTTGAGCCCACAGCATCCCAACCGAAAAGCCTATTGTTGTTCAGTACCAGCAGACCCACAAACTCCATGTACTGTCGGCAAAACCTCAGGATGATATCCACCAGCTCGTCCCGGCTCGCCACCTCGAGGCAAGAAGTAGTGGCATCAACCAGTGACAAAGGACCAGTCCTTGCTTGTTTTCGCTTCTGAAGGTCTTGCAACTCCTGTTGCTCTGCCTTGCTGATGATGCGATCCAGCCTTTTCGCCTGAGGTTCATCTCCATCCTTGCCCGCCAGGCCCAAAGCCTCTGCCGCAGCCACCGATTCAATGGATGAACCATGCTCCCGCAATGTATTCTCGTCAGACATTCCGGGGAACAAACCAAGCTTTTCGTACAACGTCTCGTATCGCGGCTCGATTTCTACACCCATCCAATCCTTCAATAATCCATGTAGCCTTGCCTCGCAGACCAGGAAAGTTTTCACCGATAGGCTCAGCATGAAATTGATCTCGTCGACCACCAACGGATGTATCCTCTCCGACGCCAACAAGATCAAAGAACGTCCGCTCATGGATACGGGAACAACCAGGTATTTCTGTGCCAACCTCGACGGAAACAGCTTGGTCATCCTTGGGTCGCGCAGAGCCAGTACGGACGCATCGGCCTTTGGTAGCCTGTAGACTTCGGATAGTGATTCGGTGAGTTCTTGCTCGTCCAGCAGGCCCATCTCCAGCAAGTTGGTGTCCAGCGAGCCTCCAAACAAAACCTGACGTTGCAAAACATCGTCCATCTGTGCCGGTGACACGAGGTTCTTTTCCACAAGATGTCTTGCAAGAGCGATACTCATGGGTGTTCCAGGGCCTCGATACTCACTTCGCTTTTGGAGGTTGCGGTCCTGGGAGGTTTTATCTTCACCACGAGGGTCTTTCCAACCATGTCGTGCCAGCCCCTTTTTCTCATGTCGAACGCAGCCCACACAAACCCTCCCAGGCCAGGCATCGCGGCCAACAGCATCCCAACGGCACGCAAAAGAGCATTGGCTGTAGTAAGAGAATGTCCATCCAGACGCACGACCCTCAGACCAAAGATGATTTTCCCAAGAGTCTGGCCACCGAACCTGGCAAACACCGTCGCGTATGTCAGCATAAACAGCACGAACAGCATAAACACCACGATGACATTGGATAAACTTCCAGCCATGGCACTTAAGAGATCTTCCTTGCTGAACCCCAACACCAATGAAGACAAGGCCACCATGATCGAAACCAGCACAAGCAGCAATACGGCGTCCATGGCCAAGGCCAAAGCCCTTGACCAAAACGAAGCTACCCAGGCCAAACGACCCTTGGCTGGCTGGATCACGGGTGAAGTATCGATATTGGGTTGTTCATCTCCTGGTTCTGGCTGTGATTCATGGCTGATTTCCGGGTCAGCCTCTGGTTCCAGCTCGGGCTTTGGTCTCGATTCACCTACTGGTGGTGGTTTGTTTCCAACGGATTGGTTTGTAACTTGTACCAACTCCTCCATCCGGGGCAAGGATGGATCCAACGACAGCGCTCTTTTGAGATATTTATCCGCCCTCTGTGGTTTTCCCTGAGAAAGGCTAATCCTAGCCATCAGGTGATGGACCTGGGCGGAGATCCCGTCGGGAAGATTATGGGAGTGATCTATGAGCACTGACTGGCATTCTAAAAAAGCTTTTCTCAATTGGCCGGCAGATTGTAGCTCATCCGCCGATTCAAGAACCTCTCTGGCGGCTTGCACTGCCTCTTCCTGCCTTGAGTCAGTGGGCGGCGTATGAGAGTCGACCTTGGAATCGGGCCCCTTGAGCCATTTTGGACTTTCGTCCACCGGATCAGAGGGCGCCATGGCCAGGGACCTTTTGCACTTTACGCAAATTTCCGTCCCTGGCTCATTTGGAAATGCACAATGAGGACATATCATCGGCCAAGCATTACTCAAGGTTGCCTATTGTGTCAAGACACGAAAAAGCCGCGGCCACAACCACGGCAGTTCGGGCTCTGAGTACATTTACCCCCAGAGAGCAAACGGAAAAGCCCTGGTTCTTTGCCTGCTCCACCTCATTTGGACTAAACCCGCCTTCCGGTCCCACCAGTACAAACCGGTCCTGACTCCCTATGGTCTCAAGTTTTTTCAAAAGTGGCATATCTCCATCAGGATGCAGCAGTATCCCACAACCTGCACGTGGAATGCTCATCATGTCCGAAAAGTCCATCATGGGCTCGATTTCCATGACCTTGGTGCGCCCTGATTGTCTTGCAGCCTCTGTGGCGATTTTGGTCCACCTGGACATGCGAGAAGAAATCCTGGAGTCCTTTAGCCTTGGCACCACTCTCTCGCTGACAAATGGAAAAAACGTATCCACCCCTATTTCAGAGACCATCCTGATCGCTTCATCAAATGCACGTCCCTTCAAAATCGCACATCCCAACCAGGCGACAGGGCCGTCCTGTAAGGATCTTTGCCTATTTCCAAGGGAAAGCACCCAGGCTCCGTCACAGGACTCCAGGACCGCCTCGCAACAAAACCCTCTACCGTCGAAGACCTCTATCTTCGCTCCAGGCACCAACCTAAGCACATCCACCAGATATCTTTTTTTCTTATCGTGCAGAACCACCCTGGGACGCCACAAGCCAGGTTCCAGGTATAATCTCCTGTCAACCATGAATCATACCCGAGCCATCCTCAACGAACACCACTCAGCCTCGTCTTCGCGCGCCATGAAAATCAATCCCTGCTCTTCGAAAGCTTCGCGCACCATCTGTCCCTCGTCTCCCAAAACACCAGATAAAACCATGTCCCCACCCACGGCCACCAATCCGGACAGTTCATGACGAAGTTCCACCAGGACCCCGGAGAGAATATTTGCGAGCACCAGGGAAAACGAACCTTTTACAACCTCAGGACCTCCGTGCAGTACTTGTATGGAGTCCTGTACCCCGTTGAAAACCATGTTCTCCCTGGTAACACGACATGCTTGTTGATCCGTATCCACTGCGACAACTTTTGGTATGCCTGCAAGCGCCGCTCCAATGGCCAGCACCCCAGATCCACATCCCACATCCACCAGGCTTTTTAGTTGTCCCCTTTCCTGTAAAATCCTGTCCATCCACTCCATGCACATCCTGGTGGAGGGATGTAGCCCAGTACCAAAAGCCATGCCCGGATCGATTCGCACTGAAAAAGGTGCACTGCTGTCAGGCTCTATCCACCCAGGGTGGATGAAAAATCTTCCAATATGAACCGGGTGGGAATGTTCACGCCACGAATTGGCCCAATCCTCTTGCTTCAGGAGACAAAGTTCAACATCGGTCCAACTGCCGGGAAACAACTTTGCAAGCCTTTGGCTCTCTTGTTCGGCAAGGTGCAGCAACTCATCTGCCGACGCGGCATCATAACCAAAACTGGCCCTTAGCTCTAGTTGATCATCCAACAGGCCTTCAGGCGGATTGGGGCTTTCCTCATCTAGAGATTCAATACCCACAGAGCCCGTCCCCACAAACCACGCAGCCATCAGGTCCGAAGCAGACTTTGGACAACGTATGACCAATTGAATCCATCTCGACCCAAAGCCTTGCCCTTCGTCCATGTTCAGCTATCCCCTGTAACGGATCTTATGGTGGAGACAAGTGTCTCTATCTCAAAGGGTTTTGGAACAAAACCAGCCACCCCTGCGGCTTGTGCCCGTCTGCGTGTATCATCGTCATCCTTGGCTGTCACCATGATTACGGGAATGTTCTTTGTCAGCCCCTGGGTTTTCAAAGAATGCAGCACCTGAAAACCATCCATGCCCGGCATCATGATGTCCAACAGGACACAATCGAACCTTCCAGTCATCGCAGCTTGGAGACCCTTTTCTCCTCCCCATACCGTATCCACCACCATACCCGAATTTTCCAGGCTCTTCTTTATCAAAACCCTGGTCTCTGCGTCATCCTCGATACACAACACCCGACACATTTCAGGCCCTCCATGTTTTAGCTTTCCCAATGGTATTCACAGACCCACGAACACGTCAATATGGCTCTCGACGCAATCCTGCAAGCTTTTCCATTCATGAATCTATCGCCCTGTTCATGCTGCAAAATCCAGTGTTCTAAGATTTCTGATTTCGGTTTTCCGAAGATTTAACGCCAGATAGGATTGACAAACTTCCCTGTGTCGTGATCAGTGTACTCGAGTCAAACCGACCTATGCGACCAGGAGGTCTTGCAGGTGAGTTTTGAGCACCCTCTTGCCCTCGCCCGTGTAAAAACGGGTGAATTGAAGTGCGAAACCGCCCTCCCTGTCCAACTCCCTGCTCGAAAGCCCCACTCTCCTTACCCGGCCGGTGATCATGACCGAACCACCGAGTTCAGGCAAATCCACGTTCAGAGTAACGGAATCGGCCAGACCAACCGTCACTGGAGCTACTGCCCAAACTCCGGATTCACTGATATTGTGTATCTCCACATGGTGAAACTCACCGCGATATTTCATGGTTCCATCGAGCACACGCCTATCCCGTCCCGAAGACCTTCTATCGGCGACTTCTTTACGCTGCAAGCGGATTCTTGCGATGGTCCTGTTTGCCATGGGAGCCTCCTTTGTGGTTATATGGAGTATAATATCCTACATTGTAGGATGGGTCAATTTTTCTTCCGGGAGATTCTTTATGAAAAATAATTCGAAAAATAAAAACCCAGCGGTCGTACTGCTTAGTGGCGGAATGGATTCGGCCACCTGCCTGGCCAAAGCTAAGGACGAAGGATTCTCTGTATACGCTCTGTCGTTTCAATATGGTCAGCGTCACGGGATAGAGTTGGAAATGGCCAAACACCAGGCCCGTAACCTCTCAGCAAAAGAACATAAAATACTCAACCTGGATTTCGCTCCCATCGCACCAAGTTCCCTGACCGGGGTTGGCCAGGTGCCGAAAGACGAATTACCCGAAGGTATTCCAAACACCTACGTGCCTGGAAGAAATATGGTATTCCTGTCCTTGGGAGTGGCATGGGCCGAGGTGCTGGGTGCCAGCCACTTGTTCGTGGGAGTAAACCAAGTGGACTATTCTGGCTATACCGACTGTCGTGGAGAGTTCATCTAGGCGATCGAACGCATGGCAAACCTTGCCACCAGGGCCGGGGTCGAGGGAAGAAAATTGCATATACGAACCCCGCTGCTGGACCTGGACAAACCAGGCATTATCAGGCTGGGGCTCAGTCTCGGAGTCGATTACTCGAAAACCTTGACATGCTACGATCCCACCAAGGAAGGAAAATCCTGCGGAAGGTGCCCATCCTGCCTGCTTCGGCTCAAGGCGTTCGACGAGTTGGGCATGGAAGACCCTGCCCCTTATGTTAAAAAATCAAAATAGTTCTTTTTATTGTTGCCCGCAGCTCCGCTCCTACCTATACTCCCGCAAACCTCTAACCAACTTTGCAAGGAGGATATATCGTGGAGATGAAAAATCGCTCCATCGTGTCCATTCGTGATTTCTCCAAAGATGAAATAGAACAAATAGTGGACAAATCCCTGGAGGTAAAATCTGGAAAGTACTCAGGTGCGCTCGAAGGAAAAGTACTGGCAACGTTGTTCTTCGAACCATCCACCAGGACGAGGTTGAGCTTCGAAGGCGCCATGGTGGCCATGGGTGGTCGTGTCATCGGGTTTGCAGATCCCAACATCAGCTCCACTAAAAAGGGAGAAAGCCTGGCTGACACAATCAAGACCGTAACAGGATATTGCGACGTGATAGTCATGAGACATCACATAGAAGGTGCAGCCAGGTTGGCATCCCAGGTCGCCAGCGTACCTGTCATAAACGCGGGAGATGGAGCTAACCAGCATCCTACCCAAACCTTTCTCGATCTCGTAACCATAAAGGAAGAACTGGGCCGATTGGAAGAACTCAGGGTCGGACTCATGGGAGACCTCAAGTACGGCAGAACCGTACACTCCCTTGCAGTAGCGCTGAGCCATTTCCATACAAACTTCGTCTTCATCTCCCCTCCCAGTCTACGCATGCCTGCTGATGTAAAAGAAGAACTGAAAGAAGCGGGAATCAAATTCCATGAAGTGACGGAAGCAGAGCAAAGCCCTGAAGCCATGGACGTTCTTTATGTCACCAGGATACAGAAAGAACGCTTCGCGGATTTCCAGGAATATGAAAAGGTGGCTGGGGTCTACAGGCTGACCCCGAACAGTCTCTCCGGACCATGTAAAAACGCCAAGATCATGCATCCACTTCCGCGGGTGGACGAAATCTCAGAAGAGATGGACTCCAGTCCTAACGCCATCTATTTCAGACAGGCACACAACGGAATACCTACCAGGCAAACCCTGCTTGGCCTTGTCACAGGAGCGATCCAATGACGACACCAGAAGCTCGCAAGGTATACGCCATAGACAGTGGAACAGTGATCGATCATATCCCAAGTCCCTTAGCGTTGAAGGTTGTGGACATACTGGGAGTCAGCCAGAAAGGAATCCTTACCGTTGGTATAAATTTTCCCAGCGAAAAACTCGGGAAAAAAGACATCGTAAAAGTAGAGAACCTCAAATTGACTCCACAAATCACAGACAGGGTTGCCATCGTAGCTCCGACAGCGACCATAAATATCATCGAAAAAGGAAAGGTCGTAGAAAAACGCCCCATCGAGGTCCCCAGAGAACTCCGCGATATTCTTCGCTGCCCAAACCCCAACTGCGTAACGAACATAGAACAAGTTCCCACACATTTCGTCCGCGAGGGACGGAAGAAAAATTTCTCGGTGCGATGCGTTTATTGCGAAAGAAAATACAACAATCCGGGTGAGTTGATTTGACCCAGTTCCTAGGTTGACCAGTTTCCTTTCTTGGCAAGCTCCTCCTGGATACCCTCATGGATCAGCGCAGAACCCTCGATGAACTTTCTGTTGGATAACCTGTAATAAACATTCCTGCCATCCCGTCTGCTCAAAACCGCTCCCTGGTCCCGCATTATGCGTAGGTGCTGCGAGACATTGGTAATGGGAATGCCCAGGGCGTCCGAAATATCTCCTACCGAAAGCTCACCATCCTTGAGTAACCACATTATCCGCAATCGTTTTGCATCCGTAAATATTGCACAAAACCTCGACTGGACTTCGAACAACTCCAAAAGTTCCGAGTTCGTTTTTTCCTGCAGTTGCTTGGTGTCGCTCGACATGTCTCTTTCCTTCCCTTCTTGCAAACCACCAACCATACGGATAACAGGTATCAGCCCTGATTTCAATTTGCTTCGGTGAAAAACACCTAATGTCCTACTTGCGCCATCCTCACTTAGGAGCTATAGCTTTATCCACTGGAGCCGGAGGTTAAAAAATTGTCTATCGTCAAGACCAACCAGGGAGAAGTATTCGTAGAAATGACAGGCGAGGGCATCCCCTTGGTGCTGGTGCACGCTGATGGATCGAGCGGTATGGAATATCAACCAGTCACCGAACGGCTTGCCCGGCAACACCAAGTCATAGTCGTGGATCTGCCAGGTTGCGGAAGGTCGCCCAGAAGAGCATTTTCTTCTGCCTACTACAAGGAAAACGCAAAGGCCGTGGTAGACGTAATCAAGCAGCTTGCACAGCACGAAAGAGCATGGGTCGTGGGAAATGGCGGCGGCGCCATAACTGCCCTTTGGGCATCCATTCTCTATCCTGAAAACGTGTCAGGAGTGGTGGCGGACAGCTTTACCGAATTTATTAGGCCACAGGATCTACAGAGGCTTCCGTCCACGGACGGGCAGCAGGATTCGGAAATTCTGCGGGTTCTCCATCGACTCCACGGAGACGACTGGCAGGTGGTGCTGAAAGAACTAAACCGAGTCTTGAGAGCCATCTCAGAACAAGCAAGAAGCGTAATGGATTGGAGACTTGCCGAGGTTTCGTGTCCCGTGCTTATCACCGGATCGAGAAAAGACGATTTTTTAGAATCCCTCGCCCCAAGACTCCTGGCCATAGCTGAACAAATCCCCTCTGCAGAGCTTCTCATTTACTCGCAAGGCAGCCACCCGTGTATGTGGAACCAGAAGGAAAGATTCTGGACTCACGCACTGGATTTCATTCGGTCGTTTTCCCTCGCGAGCCAGGACTGAGCTTTCTTTTACCAGCCTTGCCCCTCTTGTAGTTCCTCAGCGGTTTCCTTCCAGATTTTTTTCCCGATACTCTCTTGCTACCAGGTCGTGACGTGCGCCTGTGACTAAACGCCTTTTGCCTGAACGCTCCCCTGAGACGGTTCAGTATCCTTCTTCCTTTCTTTGTCGCCCCAACCCCGATCTCGAACAAATCCAAAGCCTCTGGAAAATAAACCCTTCTCATGAGACTGCGCGGAAGAGGTTGGTTACGCCTGAGCATAAACAGCTTTCGCTGGCTGGCGAGAAGTTGCTGAATCCGCTCAGCATCCTTCTTGGGAAGTCGAATACGACCGCTCATGTTGCGAAGCATGGCCCTGGCGATCTCACCAGTGGCGCTGGATGAAACATCCAGTCCATATTCCCCGGCACAATCACCGCAAACAACATCCTCAACCGGATGAACCAGCAACACAGACACCAACACAGCGTTGGTCACGAGATCCCTGTCGTCCTTGTCCAACGCCTCGAGATAAGACCATAGACCGGCGCCAGGATCTCGCTCCTCATCACGGACGATGGATCTAGACAGGTAACAGGAGACTTCAGGCAATAACACATCCATAATACCCGCTTCCCACATGAGCCTGAAAGATCGCTCCGAAGCCCCGGATCGAAGCATCTTGAGGATTTCATCCAGAAGTCTGGGAGGAGCAGATTTCTGTATCTCATGGCGAAAGTCCACGATGGCCTGCCAGGTATTCGCCTCTATGCTAAAACCAAGCCTCCCCGCAAACTTGATGGCGCGAAGCATGCGAACCGGATCTTCCTGAACCCTGATCCCAGGATCTCCTATAAACTTTATTACCCTTTCAACCAAGTCTTCCAACCCCCCGACATAGTCAATGATCAGTTTTTCCACCGGGTCGTAAAAAAGAGCATTTATGGTAAAGTCCCGACGCCTGGCATCTTCGGACTCTGTACCAAAAACATTGTCAGATCTTATGAGAAGGCTTCCGTCCCGGTTTACAGCCTCGCCCCTGAAGGTGGCTGTCTCGATAATCTTTCCCCTGAAATGAATATGCGCCAACCGAAACCTTCGGCCTATGAGTCTGCAGTTCCTGAACAACTTGCGAACCTGCCCGGGTCGCGCCGATGTTACCACATCGAAATCCTTCGGACGACGTTTGAGCATCAAATCCCTGACACACCCACCCACCAGATATGCAGTGTGGCCAAAGCGCTGAAGCCTTCTAACCACTTTCAAAGCATCAGCGTCGATACTAGATGGGCTGATGCTCTTGGTTGGAATAACCGTCGGCTCTACAGATGTGAATTCCCGCTGCTCAGGCATTAGGGCAACTTACTTCAAGTAATGATAATTAATCAAATGTGTACGAATCTTGTACACCCTGGCTTCGTCTCTAAAAAACAAAAATTCCCTTATCTACAGGCAGTTGCGCCAACCAAGCCCCTTAGGCATGACAATTGCTGTAATTCTTTCACATGAAAAAGCCAGCCAAAATCCAACAACGACAACTATCCAATATTCGCATGCGCATCTTCGAAAAAGGGGGACAGGATCTTGCGGATCATGAGTTGCTCGCTTTATTGCTTTCTACCAATGGTTCTCAAGCATCCCTGAATCTCGCCTTGAACCTCCTGGATTCCATGGGAGGACTGCAAGAGCTCGCTCGAAGCAGCACCGCAGCCCTGACCTCCCATAAAGGCATCGGCGCAGCGAACTCCGCCAGGTTGCTCGCAGCCATGGAACTTGGCCGCAGGCTGGCCTTCGAAAAACCCCGGAGACCGGAATCCATAAAATCATCAGAACAAGTCGCCAAGTGGTTCCGGGTTCGCCTGAAAGATCTGCCCATAGAAACAGTACACGCATTGTTGCTCAATACAGCACACCACCCCCTTGCACATCTGTGTGTGGGAAAAGGAACCTGGCATAGTTGTCAAGTGGATCCCAAAACCATATTCTCCGCCTGCCTGGAGTACCGCGCAACTTCGCTAATCCTGGCTCACAACCACCCTTCAGGCGACCCTGAACCGAGTGGAGAAGATGTCTCCCTGACAGAACGCCTGACCAAAGCAGGCAAACTAATGGGTATAAAAATCCTGGACCACATAATAGTTGGGACCCAGGGGTACTTCTCTTTTGCAGAGGCAGGGATGCTGGATGATTGAATGATAACCCCTCCATAAATAATCACTGTCTGGTTCATAAAAAAATTTCATGTAATTTCCAGGCTTGTTTCGCTTGACACCACAGTCAATCCTCGCTACTAAAACGCCAACAATTGAGACTCGGGCCTTTTCTTAAAATACCCCGAAAAAGGAGATAAAAAGGAAATGGCAGAAGAAAAAGTATTCAACCCTCCGGCAGATTTTTCCAATAACGCGTGGATCAAAAACATGGAGCAGTACCGTGAGATGTACAAACGCTCCATCGAAGATCCTGAAGGATTCTGGGCCGAGATGGCCGAGAATTTCCACTGGCACAAAAAATGGGACAAGGTTCGCTCCTACTCCTTTGAAAAAGGAAATGTTTTTATCAAGTTCTTCGAAGGAGCAAAGACCAACATCACTTATAATTGCCTGGATCGCCACGTGGAAGCAGGCCTCGGCGATCGCACCGCCATCATCTGGGAAGGCAACGAACCAGGTGAGGAAGCAAAGTTCACCTACTCACAGCTTAAAGACGAAGTCTCCAAATTCGCAAATGTACTCAAGTCAAAAGGCGTAAAAAAAGGCGACCGGGTAAGCATTTATATGCCCATGGTTCCGGAACTTGCCATCGCCATGATGGGATGCGCCCGTATCGGCGCCATTCATTCCATCGTGTTTGGCGGATTTTCCGCAGAATCCCTGGCGGACAGGATACAAGACTCCAAGTGCACCGTTCTAATTACCACCGACGGAACCTATAGAGGCAAAAAACCCGTCAGCCTCAAAGGTAATGCAGACGAGGCTATCAAACTGTGCAAGGACAATGGACACGAGGTCAGAAACTGCATAGTAGTTGAACGAGTGGGAGCAGGAAAAGGAATCGACGCCAATATGGTGGAAGGTCGCGATGAATGGTGGCACGATCTGATGAAGGACGCATCCACCGATTGTCCTCCTGAATGGATGGATGCGGAAGATCCGCTGTTCATTCTCTATACGTCAGGATCGACAGGAAAACCCAAGGGCGTTCAACATAACGTCGGTGGATACATGGTCTACACTGGCGTCACCTTCAAGTACATCTTCGATTACCACCCAGAAGATGTATACTGGTGCACTGCGGATATCGGTTGGGTTACCGGACACTCCTACATCGTTTATGGACCGTTGGCCAATGGAGCCACCTCCCTCATGTTCGAAGGAGTCCCCACCTACCCGGATCCTGGAAGGTTCTGGGACGTGGTGGACAAGTACAAAGTGTCTTTGTTCTATACCGCACCCACCGCCATTCGCGCTATCGCCAGGTTCGGTGATGATCATGTGAACAAAAGAGACCTCAGCTCCCTTAGATTGCTGGGTTCCGTTGGTGAACCCATCAACCCAGAAGCATGGAACTGGTACCACACTGTGGTTGGTAAAGGTAAATGCCCCATCGTGGATACCTGGTGGCAGACCGAAACAGGTGGTGTGCTCATCACCCCATTGCCGGGCGCCACTCCCCTCAAGCCAGGCTCTGCCACCTTCCCATTCTTCGGTGTCGCACCTGCAGTACTGGATCAGGATGGAAAAGAGCTGGACGGCGAATGTGAAGGCATGTTGGTCATCAAAGAACCATGGCCCGGAATGATGCGCACAGTATACGGCGATCACCAGAGATTCGAAGAGACCTACTTCTCCATGTTCAAAGGCTACTACTTCTCGGGTGACGGCTGCAGACGCGATAAAGACGGATATTACTGGATTACCGGACGAGTCGATGACGTTATCAACGTCTCCGGCCACCGCATGGGTACAGCCGAGGTGGAAAGCGCCTTGGTCTCCCACGCAAAGGTGGCAGAGGCCGCAGTGGTCGGATTCCCCCACGATATCAAGGGCCAGGGTATTTATGCTTACGTCACCCTGAACGAAGGCGTGGAAAAGACAGAAGAACTCAAAAAAGAGCTGGCCACCCACGTTCGCTCGGAAATCGGCCCCATCGCCACACCTGACGTAATCCATTGGGCGGACGCACTACCCAAAACCCGCTCAGGAAAAATCATGCGCCGTATCCTTCGCAAGATCGCCGCAAACGAAACAGACTCCATCGGCGACACTTCAACTTTGGCAGACCCCGGCGTCGTCAATACCCTCATCGAGACAAAACCAGAATAACGACCAGATAGTCGCCTTGTAGTAATACTCCGGGATGGTCCGCCATCCCGGAGTTTTTATTTGGCTTCGCCGCGAATCTCCCCCGGCTCATCCCATACTTTTTATTTG
>CAYSLH010000010.1:29501-40000 GCA_964431605.1 uncultured Myxococcales bacterium | reverse complement strand
ATCGATTGCGACGACTATGATTGTTCGCGCAATCCAGCTGTGACCGTGTGTGGAAGCGGAGAAGAAGAAATGGGCGATGCTCAGTGTTCTGACGGACAGGACAATGATTTTGACGGACACGTGGATTGCGATGACTGGAGCTGTTCATATGATCCAAACATAACCGTTTGTTCCGGTAATGAAAACAGCGACGCGCTTTGCTCAGACGGACAGGACAACGATAATGACGGACATACGGATTGTGATGACTGGAGTTGTTCGAACAATGCATACGTTACTGTGTGCGGCGAGGAGAACACGGATGAGATGTGTTCAGACGGCCAGGATAATGATACAGACGGATTTACCGATTGCGATGATTGGAGCTGCAACAGAAATCCGTTCGTGACGGTTTGTTTCTAGTCTTTTCGTATCCGTAGTTTATTTCATTTAGATCCTCGAAATCCAATTGGGTGACGCGATCCCTAAATACACTCTTAGCCAAAAAAGCCTGCAAGCTTAATCGTTTATTCGCTCTGGGGCGATCTGGGCTTGAAACCCTCACCGAAAACCTCGTGGATATCGGTTATGGTAATGAAAGCCGCAGGGTCCAAGCTTCTTGCGATGTCCCTTGCTCTGAGCACTTCTTTTTTCGACATCACTGAAAAGACCACGTCCTTGTGAATACCGGAATAAGCTCCAGTTGCCGACAAGACTGTGGCCCCCCGGTTCATGGTTTTCAAAATTGCCTGGGCTATTGCCTCTGCCTCCATGGACACTATGAGCACCGCCCTGTTGAAGCTCACCCCTTCGAGCACCAGGTCGACCACCCTGGCGTGAATATAGAGGTTCAGATACCCGTACATGGCGGTCTCGAAATTGTGATAAGTAAAACCAGCTATGGAGATCACCACGAAATCCACAATCAACATGGCTGTGCCAGTGGAAAGGTTCGTATACTTGGACCATACCTGCGCGATGATGTCAGCACCACCAGTTGATCCCCCTCCCCTGAACACCAGGCCCAGCCCCGCACCCAGGACTATCCCTCCAAAAATACTGCCGAGCATGGGGTCGTGAGTGGCAGGGGGAACCACCACCACGTATGAAAAAAAATCGATCATGGCAGATGACAGTAAAAGCCCCGCGATGGACTTCAGCCCGTATGATTTACCCAGCAAACGTATACCCAACACGAACAGCGGTATATTGGCGACTATGGTGACCATTCCAATGGGGGTTCCAATCCATGATTTGAGCATCATGGCAACACCTGTCACTCCCCCGGGAACCACGTGTGTGGGTTCCAGGAAAAGGTTGAAAGCCAAAGCCATAACCGCAGAGCCGAGCACGATCCATATCCAATCGAAAACATGTCTCAAGATTCTCGTTTTCATAACTCACCTCCACTCCTCCCCATACAAGGGGCGCGGAATGTAGGCCTTTAAAAATTTGTGTCAAGAGATTTGTTCGAGAACTTTATCCGGAATAAAAGCCTTGGTGTCACTTGGAACTGAAGTGGTCTGACTTGTTGGCAAACAGCACGTTGAAGGTAGTCAGCGAACCATAACATTTGGTAATGTATCCCTGTAGTTCCACCTTATCCTGTTCGCTTAGTTTCGGGTGAGCGTTGAGTTTGGCTTCTAACACCCTCAACCTGTCACGCACCATGACTATCTTATGAAAAAACGTCTCCAGGGGGATTTCCTTGGGCTGGTTTTCAGGGTTTGCAGGCTTGAGCACCAAGGTTCCCTCCTGCCACCTATCTCCCAATTTTGGATACCCGTACATGGTCTCTTCTTCCAATATTTCTCGAAGCACCTGCTTGAGGCCATCTCGATCCATGTCCAATCCTCCCATTTCCCCGGAGGTATCCCCGGTAACGGGTGAAAGCAACGTAGCTCTATTCGGTTCATCATCATCGACCCTGCTTCTTTGCCTGGCCGGTCGCCTGGCCTTTGATCTTTTGGGCGGAGCCACTTTACCCACCCGTGATGAACGCAGGTTGAGTAATCCACACGCCGGCAGGGAAGCTTTTATGATCCCAAGCTCTGGCCTCAGCTTGCAAGGCCCTGCAGGCTCTTGAGCATCCGATTGGTGGACGAAAGCAACACAGTCACCACAGGTGGCTTGGGGCAAAACACCTTCCATGGCTCCAGTCTATCCAAAACCTGCTGCAATTGTCACAAATAAAAAAAACAAAGCAACCTACAATGGGTATGCGCCTGCCAACATCGAGAGAAAGAAAAGAAATTGTCTAACGTACCTTCTTGGGATACTAGTGGCGCTATGTCAGCCATAAGATCCTCAAAACTACTTCTTTTAGCCGTGGTCGCGGTAATGGCGGCAGGCGTCTTTTTCCGGTTTTACAACATAGATAAAAAACTCCTTTGGCACGATGAGGTCTATACAAAGTTTTTTGCAGCTGGCAGCCGGAGCAGCCTATGGAAAGCAAAGATATTCACTGGCAGAGTCATGGACATCAAAGAAGTAAAGGCCCTTCAAAAAAATGATCCCCACAAGGGGGTAACCGACACTATCATGGGCCTGGCTTTGGACGAACCGCAGCATCCACCACTCTACTACGTACTTGCCAGGTTATGGGTATCGTGGTTCGGAGATGATATCGGTACCTTGAGACTGCTGAGCGCTCTATTGAGCCTGTTTGCTCTTCCTGCGATTTTTTGGCTCAGCCGTGAACTGTTTACTTCCGTCAAGATAGCCTGGCTTTCGGTAATACTTCTGTCCGCCTCGCCCTTTTTCGTACTTTTTGCACAAGAAACCAGGGAGTATACTCTTTGGGGCCTTGTCATATTGCTTTCCAGCGCGTCCATGCTAAGGGCTATACGTCTGAGTATGGACGATGCCAGTTCCGGTACCACAGTGCTATGTGCCTGGGGGCTTTATATGCTGTTCGTTACCATGGCCATGTATACATCTTTTTCCAGTGTGTTCGTCATCATGCTACAGGTCCTTTTCATTCTCACACACCAGCGCCTCAAGATCACTAGAGTCAATATCCTGTCAGCAATCAGCTTGACTCTCAGCGCGTTTGCATTCCTGCCATGGGCGCTGGTATTTGCCGACCACTACGAGGCTTTCCGGGCATCCATGGCCTGGTCGAGAAAAATCGTTATTCCGCGAGGTCAGTTGTTGTCGACCCTTGGTTTGAACACAAGTCGTCCATTGGTGGATTTTTGGAGAGGATACGATGGGTTGGCCACAGTGGTGGGTGTGGGTCTTTCTATCCTGCTCATTGTCATCTCGCTGGCCGTGCTCTACAGAAAGGCTCCGAAAACCAGCACTGTTTTCGTGTTTTCCTTGATCTTGTTGCCCATCGCCGTGTTGATTGTACCAGACCTGATGTTCGGCGGTATTCGTTCAGTGTCAGCCAGGTACCTCACCCCGTCCATGCTTGGAATCATAATCGCAGTGGCTCACCTGCTGGGCGCCAAGATCAAGTTCACAAAAGCTCAGGCAGCACTCACGGTAGTGGTAGTGTCAATTGCCATGGGAAGTTGTGCTTGGAACTCACCCAGGGTATCGGTATGGACCAAGGGTATCAGCTACGACCTTCCCCGGATTGCAAATATTATCAACACCTCGCCCAGCGCCCTTGTGGTCGGAGACCAGGAACGGCACAATCCAGGAAATATGCTTGCACTGGTTTACCTTCTCAAGCCAGGCACCAGGGTACAGTTCATCACTACCGAGCAAGGCTACAGTTTACCAAAGGACCCGGGTGACGTTTACCTGTTTTCCCCCACCAGTCAACTTCGCAAAACCATTGAAAGACAACATGCAAAGACAGTATTGGTTTTCAAAGACATCTACCTGGAACTATGGAAGGTCGTACCAGGATCCCTAACCTAATCACTTTCCGTATTTTCCCGATTGGAGCCAATAAGCATCGGATCGCCATGAATCCTGTCTTGCGGACCCTGAAAACCATGACATGACCGAATCCATAAACAGCGATAGCTTTGGAAAGGGAGCAGGCTTCCACTTATAGATATTGATGGATTTGATTTCGGCCCGTGAAGGTAAGGCCGCATCGTCAATTGCGCCGGACAATTCCTCGCTGCACGTGGGCCATGCGTTTACATGAAATCGCATGGGAAGATGGGGAATGGGGGTTGGACGGTCCTCGCTGCGTTCATGAATGAGTTTTCCATCCACGAACCATCTTATTCCCCTGGGGTCCCACTCCACGGCATACTTGTGAAAACTCTTTGATGCATCAAACCCGAGATCGATCTGCACGGGAGTTCCTCGGTAGCCATAATTGTACTTATCGCCATCAACTCCGGGATTGTAAAAGACGTTTAGCAAAATTTTCGATGTGTCCTTGCCAACAAACTCCGTATCAATCTCCTGCCATGGGTCAAAGCGGTATAGAAAAAACGCAGTAAGAACCCCGGAGGCCTTGGCCGGTTTCAACACTGTCTCGAATCTCCCATAAAGGAAATTATCGCACGGGTTTTTCTTGGTAGCGATGGAACCAGACGAATACTGCTTTCCTCCCTGAGGTCTTTTCTCCACCAGGAAGGATATTCCTCCTCCCTCAACAGGAACAATGTTACGTGGATCAAACACCGCCTTATTGCAATAAAAAGTATCATCCAGGACATCCCAGAAAGACTTATCCACTGACTTCAAGTCATCAGACCTGAATAACTTGTATGACCCGGTCCTCGTAGCCCAGCGAGGTGCTGGTGAAGCATCACAATATCCCTCAAGCTTCTCAGGTGCCACAATCCACGGATGTCCATCGTGTTTCATGATCTTGCAAGGCAGTTGCATGACCGCGATCCTGGTGGTGGGCGTATAAAGAGCACCTCCCGTCAGCAACCCGGCTAAAAGCACCCATGGCACCACAACCGTTGGTCTAATCAAAGAGGCACCAAAGTCCCTGGCAAGGCGAGGTATGGAATCCAACATCGATGATATTCTCCAACTCGCCAATATGTCTTTTGGAGTAGGAAACACATCTGTCCCTGTATTAGGAACCTCGTCTAGCCGCCTCTGTGCCCGAGCCACCGTATGCCAATGTTGACGTCCAAAAATCAGGTCCACGATTCCAATGAGCACCCCGGCCACATCCAGGTAAAAAGCCACTGGGAAGGTAACAATGACAACTATCACAGAAGACGGCCCCAGTTGACGAAATCCTGCCATTCCCACGAGCAATGCGAGCAAAGGTGCCCCAAATCCTATAAGTCCAAGCACCTGTATGTAATAAGGAATTGGTAACGCCGCCCTGCTGGCATCTCTCAACAGCACGGCCACCACAAGGTTCATGGCAATTACCACTGCGGGAAAAATCCAGCCGAACACCACGGCCATCTCGGACAACCATATACTGAACGCCTTTGTCCGCTGGCTTCTGACTATCAACCAAGCCAGTATCACCCCGGCCAACACGGCAGCTGTGCGCGGGGAAGAAGACATGCCCTGGAAAAAAAATAATCCTATGAACAGGTGCAAGGCAAATACCAAAAGCGCCATGACATAATGCAGGCCGTGGTAGACGAATTGAACGCGATCTTTCCACGAGACATGGCGAGATGCCAGTAATCCCATGTGGCGCAAAAACGCGTCTGTATGGCCATTGGCCCACCTTCTCCTGCGGGCAAGGAAGCTGTAAAGGTTTGGAGAGACTTCTTCGTTGGAACCGTAATATGGATTACTGATGAGCTTTATCCCCTTGGCAAAAATGCGATAGGAGAAATCCACGTCTTCTGTAATACACTTCCTCAGAGGGTTGGATTTGAAAAGGTCCGCGTCCATGACAACTGTGGTACCGGTAAAAAACACGGTCAGTTTCAACCTGGAAAATGCCCTATTGAACAACTCACAGCCGATGTGCTGGTGAAGGGAATCCCAAAGCTGGAAAAATCCGAAAGCAGACAAGGGACCTCGTTTCCCCTGAATGATACGAGCGCCTTTTTCCTTCATGAGGCATATGCTGGATCTTATCCAGCTTTTGTGCGCGAGGTGATCCGAATCGAGAATCGCCAGATAATCAGTGTCTATTCGCTGCGCCGCCCAGTTGAGTTTTTCGCTTTTCCCATCAACACCGGCAAAGGCCACAAATACTTTTTTCTGTTCCTTTTCCAGCAATTTCACGACACCTGGGGTATCCACATCGCCCTTAAGGTGGCATCCTTCATAGGCTGACTCCAGCAACGGAACGGAAGAATCAGAACTATCCTTCAAAAGCAGGTAAATTTCCGTCTTACCGAGATGGTCCTGGTTCAAGACTGAATCCATGGCCCTCAGGGCCCCTGCACCTTCGTCGCGCGCCGGAATGAATACTGCCACCGAATCGTCCGGAAACTTTTCAAACTGCTTGGTCTTGGGACGCGATAGGCAAAACACGAAGGTACAAAGGTAGTATCCCAATGCATACACAGCGAGGGTCACAGTAAGAACCACACAGATCCAAAGCACATAGCCCATGACTGCGCGTTTTTAACTCAGGTTACAGAGAGTGTCCATATAAATCAACGCGATTAGTATTTCGATCTTCGCGACTAAGGGCTCGCAATCATTTCAACGGACCTGCTTTTTCCTGCGAAAAAAGCCCCATACCAACAACAGCCACCACCCATGTGCCGAAGAATCCCCTGTGGTCGAACACCCTCCCACGAGTTCAGATGTTTCATCCTGCTGGTAGTCCTGATTCGCCTGGTGTAGCTCCAGCATGCACTCGGTCCCCTGACCTGCCAGGACCACGCACATACTCTCGGATGCCTCATATCCCAAAGCGCTGACCAAGAGTACTCTTGTGCCTGGCTTTGTCTGTAGTTCCCAGTAACCATTCTCGTCAGTATCGAGCGTTTGCCCATCGTTGGAGATTATGTGCGCATTGGCCACGACCGGCTTGCTGTCATCATCAGCTTTGATTTCCGAAGTGCCGGATGCCTCATGCACCACGCCAAAGAGCTTTCCCAAGTCAGGGTCCAAGCTGTCACATTGTCCCGCATCGTTACAGATCCGATTCCTGGAACAAACACCGCATGACTTTGCACATGAGGGGTCCGGACCACAAGCCAAGGCAGAGCATTGGGGTCGGCAGGTATCTTCAACGCATCCACCAGCAGGTGAACACACGAGCCCAGCCGGGCAAGTCCCGCAGGACTCGCCACAGACAGGGTCGGGACCACACTCGATATTCTCGCAATCCTTTTGACACACCACGTCCACACAACGCCCTTGTGTGCATTCCTGGTCATCTCCGCAATTTCCACACGATTGGCCACAGACAGGGTCAGGTCCACAGTTCAAACCAGTACAATCCGGCTGACACACGCATTGGCCGGATTCGTCACAAATTTCGTTTTTGGAGCATGTTCCGCAAACTCCTCCGCACCCGTCTTGACCACAGGTTCGTCCTGAACAGTCAGGAACACACACCTCGGTCAAGCCGATGGAGCACCAGGTGGTCTGCCCTTGTCGAACAGCGCAGTCTCGGGAATTCTCTTCAAACCCATCAGCGTTGGCGCGAACAGTGTAGTCGCCGCTATCAAGTTCAAAAGACCAAATGGCATCACCATCACGAGCCGTGGTGGAAACATCGTTTGCAACCACCGTGGCTCCAGGGATTCTCTCGGACTTGTCACCATCGCCCCTGTCTATGTATACGGCTCCGATGAGGGTACCAGTAGCAGGAGAGTCTGCGAGTTCATCACGACGAATGGCCACGTATGACGAATCCAAAGTTCGAAGATTGTGAACGATACCATAAGAGCAGCCCCTGGCCTCCCAGGTCCACATCTGCCCCCAAGGATCACCATGGTCGAAAAGCACAACGTGCCCCCCGGTGTTCGAACTGTTTCTATGCACCATGGCGTCTGCCACCTGAGCATCCGAACGTGAGATTTGACTCCAGTGTTGATTTTCCCATCTAAAATTATAGGTGGAGTATGGATGGCTGTTTTTATCCAGAGCCACCGGCTCAGGCACCTGCCATACCTTGGCCACGAACCCGGAGCAATCGGCTCCATAGCTTCCAGAGTGAGTGCAATTGGGACACGAACCAGAACACGAGCCGTGGTATGCACCATCGGTTCTCCATGCACCGTGACCCCAGTAGTAAGAATAGCCCACACCGTATTCTGCAAGCTCAACGATATCCTCCCGGGACATGGGCTGTATGGCAGCGTTGGATACCGAGGCCAGAGAAAAGACCATCAGAAACACGACACTTGAATTTCTTATATGGCTCATAGCACTATCCTTATCAACTGAGCGCCATTGGGCCCGAGGCGCAACCAGTACAATGCACCATCAGCACCCACGCGAATGTTACGAAACTGCTCGAGGGCTCCAGCCACGATGGGCATAGTCACACGACCCAATTCATGTCCCATCGCGTCTAAGGCCACGATTGTCTCCCAGCTTTGTGCCACACCAGGTGATGACTCCTGCATGAGCACAGCACCCACGAAAATCCGTCCGGACTGGTCTGATTCCAACGCTGTCAGGAAGGCAAGTGGTTTTTCAAAATGTATTCTTGCCAGGCTGGTTGGAACCTGAGTGGGTGAATCGGACGGTCGGCTAAGCAACAGGGCCGAGTCAGGAGAATCTTTCACAGCGGACAGCAGGACAGTACCATCCGCAGAAAAACGACCCGGAAGAACAGGCCTGTCCGGGTCTGCTTGTCCCGACTTGTTTGCAACCCTCACCAGCCTGCTGTGCTCCACCTCCACCCAGGTACCATCGGGACGCTGAAACATCCCTGTCACCCCACCACTCTCTTCCACGCCCTGACCTTCCAGCCCGACGCTAGCCAACATCTTCCCATCAGGTCCATATGTCTCTATGTCTTTTCGCGCAAGACGATCCATTACCATCACATCCCCATCTTCTGTGGTGGTAACATCTTGATAGGTCTCATCCGGTAAGTTCAGTATGGCAGGGTCCGAGCCCTCATCGAAAACCTGTACCCGGCTGTTTACCTGATCCAAGAGTATCAACCTTCCCGAATCATCCACAAAAAAACTCATGGGTCCTTCCGGAGCACTTTCATTTGCTTCCTTGCGCCCCACTTGCCCCGGAGCATCTCCCCAAGGTAAATCCATCACCTTTTCCAGCTTTAAAGATCCGGAGGATTCAGCGCCAGAGACGATATCATCTCGATCTTGCCCTTTGGGAGGATTGGCTGTAACGACCTTTTTCGAAGGTCCACCTGCAGGATGAATATCCTGCATTGATGCCGAAGCGCCTGAGTCTAACACGTCCGGCTCGACCTGAGGTTGCTCTTCATCGTACGGAGAAAACACCACAAAAGCGACTCCAAGCAACACCACAAGAAAAGAAAACATTCCAATCCACAATTTTGTGTTCAAACGCACTGGACCTCCTCGGTTACCTTGATTCTCCTATTTCGTAAAGACTGCAACCACCATGCCAAAAAAAAACGCTTTGACGATGTATTTTATCTTTTACTTACAATGGGATAACCGACATGGCATACAATGAAATACTGCGACCGTGTCATATTGGCACACCAAGTACAGTCTGAATTGATCCATTTTGCTTGATATATCAATCAAATAACAAAACTGCAGGGGCTAAGAATTCTTTTCCATACTGGTAACTTGAGTTTCCAAGCAAACAAAAGTCATTCTTTTTCGTTTACTTGATGTAACGAAAAGGAGTAGTAATGTTCGCGCTGGAGGTGACCGAGTGAAGCTTTCCAAGCGAGCCAGGTATGCACTGAGAATGATGCTGGTGCTGGCTCGAAAACCCAGAGACAAAGATCGTATCAGCTTGGCTGAAATATCACGAATTACCGGAATCTCCAGGCGATACATGGAGCAGCTTGCTATTTCGTTGAAAAATGCTTCGCTAATCGAAGGAGCTACCGGCAAATCCGGAGGGTATCGACTATTACGAAGTGCGGATAAAATTCCCATCGGTGAGATAGTCGAAGCTAGCATCGGGCCCATCAGGATCGTGGAATGCCTGGATCATCCAGATGGCTGTATACGCTCAACTGACTGCGAATGCCGACTGCTTTACGAAGCCATAAATCAACGTATAGTCGGCATACTCAATGAATACACCTTGGCAGACTTGGCAGGCAAGGACTGGAAATCGAAAATCTCTCCCCTGTTGCAACCCGAAAAATAATAATCATCCCACCAAAGCAAACGCCAGACTAAACCCCATAGTTGCCCTATACTCTCCAGATTCCTCTTTACATCATACTCCGATTGTTATAGTAGGAATTAGACAGTCATCTCAGAGACAGTTGTACCAAAGAACCCCATCCCACCGGAAGTAGCCGATGGGAGCGATTTAGGTGGAGGAATGATAATGAAAGGAAAAATCGGGTCTACGGAAATTCACCTGGTTACAGAGGATATTACGCTCCTGGAGGTAGATGCGTTCGTTTTTTACGCACGTCCAGACCTGAAGTTGGGCTCCGGCTTTGGATCCGCTATTAATATTCGGGGCGGACCAGGCATTCAGGAAGAGTTGGACAAAATAGGCAAGGCTTCGGTGGGACA
>CAYSLH010000010.1:25396-29401 GCA_964431605.1 uncultured Myxococcales bacterium | reverse complement strand
GGATTGAAAAAGGTATTTTTCTGCCTCCCGGATCACAGGGACATGGAACCATTTGAAAAGGCCCTGGCATCAATGCAAGCCACAAGGAGCATCCCATGAACGAACTACTTCATTTTGCCGAACACAGGCTGCAGGAAATTGCCTTGGTGATAATGGCGATGGTGTATACCACCAGGCTGTTATGGCTTTTCCATTTCAAAGCAGGAGGTGAGCGACAGGCCAAAACTGGTCTGCCCAGCACAAGCAAGCGCAAGGGAATCATTTACTCCTGGCTGATTATAGGTATGCCCTGGGCCATGGAAAGCACACGCAAAAAGTTTCTTCTCTACTTCCAGTTCGTGATCTTCCATATGGGCGTTGTTTTTGCCATCGGCTTGTCATTCATAATCCCCTATTGGCCCCAAGTGCTGGAAATACCCCACTTGACGACCGTATTCCAGGTTTTCATTGGTGCAGCTTTTGTCGTAGGACTCATGCGCATTGTACGAAGAGTGGGAAGCAAATACCTGCGAGCCATTAGCGCACCTGACGATTACTTCTCCTTGCTGCTTCTGACCCTATGGTTTCTCCTGGCCTTTTTCGCCACTCCAAATCGGCCCACACAAGACGGTGCCATTTTACTGGCATATTTCATCGTTACAGCATTTTTCTTGATCTACGTGCCGTTTTCTAAAATTTCCCACTACCTGTACTACCCGTTTACCCGTTACTGGTTTGGAAAGTCCATGGGGCACCGTGGCACTTACCCCATGGTACGCGGAGCGAAGAAATCAAAGAACGAAATCAGACAAACAAGTGGCGAAAAGGTCTCTGCAACCACATGAGATCCATAAGGAGTAACGGATAATGATAGCAAGATCATACAAGGCTCAAAAAGTCATCGAAAGACTGGGACAAAAACTCAACAGGCAGGTGGTAGGCTCCTTGGCAGCCTGTGTTCATTGTGGAATGTGCACAGAGTCTTGTCACTATGTCCTGAGTCACCCTGATGACCCGACCATGGCACCTGCGTGGAAGGCTGACAGACTTCGCAAGTTATTCAAACGTCACTATGACTGGACTGGGCGGGTATTTCCCTGGTGGGTAAAGGCCGGCTCTCTCTATACGGATGAAGAGCTTGAAGAGTTCAAAGACATCGTGTTCGGCAAATGCACCAACTGCAGACGTTGTTCGCTCAACTGTCCAATGGGCGTGGACTTCGCTACCTTCAACCGCCTGGCACGTGGGCTTCTGGTCCGAGTCGGGATCATGCCAGAAGGAGTAGCCGTAGTAAGCAAGGACCAATGGGAACTTGGAAACCAGATGGGTATTCTCAAGGAAGACTACCTCGAGACCCTGGACTGGATGAGTGAAGACCTGGTGGATGAAATGGGCGACCAAGGTGCGACCATTCCCATAGACGTGGAAAATGCGGATATCGTCTACACCATAAACCCCAGAGAAGTAAAATACGACCCGAGGACGATTTTCGATGCGGCAAAGATATTTTATGCGGCAGGCGAAAACTGGACCATGCCATCAGAGGGCTGGGACATGACGAACTTCGGTCTGTTTTCAGGAGATGACGAACTCGGCGGAACCGTTGCAAAGAGGGTGTATGACAAAGTCAGGCAGTTGCACGGGAAAAAACTCGTTATGTCCGAGTGTGGTCATGGCTACCGCTCCACTCGTTGTGAAGGTCCCAATTGGGCCAAGGACGACGTGGGTTTTGAGATGGAAAGCTCGGTCATAACCATGTTGAGATACATCAAGGAAGGCAAAATCAAGGTTGATAAATCAGTGGCAAAAGGCTCCTATACTTTTCACGATTCATGCAATAATGCAAGATCGTGCGGAATGTTCGAAGAGCCCAGGGAGCTTTTGAACTTGGTAGTCTCTGATTTTCGCGAAATGTATCCAAACAGAGCCGAAAACTACTGCTGCACAGGTGGTGGCGGCGCCATGTCCATGGCCGAATACACCCCGCGTAGATTAAAATCCGGAAAAATCAAAGCTGAGCAGTTGGCAGCCACAGGCGCAGACTACGTAGTGACTTCGTGCCACAACTGCGTCGATGGCCTGGAAGATTTGATCAAGCACTATAAATTGGACATGAAGGTCATACAACTCGTCAATCTTGTTGCAAACGCCCTGGTGGTGGACAAACCGAAGGATATGAAACAGGTTGCAGTTCCAAGCGCGAAAAAACAATTACTCAGCGGGTACAAGATCTTGATCGTGGACGATGAACCGGATGTGCGGGAATTTCTCTCTACTGTCCTCGACGATAACGGAGCCTCTGTCATGATGGCAGCGAGCGGACAAGAGGCGATCTCCATGGCCAGGGAAGCAAAGCCGGACCTGATGACCCTGGATCTCTCCATGCCTGGTCACGATGGCTCCATGGTCTACGAAATGCTCAAGAAGGACGCGGAGCTTGCGAAGATCAAGATCTGTATCATCACAGGCCGTCCCGAGTTGCGAAAGCTGATATACGAAAACGCCATTGCGCGACCGGATGGTTACCTGGATAAACCCATCGAAGAGCAAAGCCTCATTATTAACATAAGGAAGATCCTCGAGTTAGCCAAGCCTGAATAGAAGACGATAGAAATAGCTCCTGGACAGGAGGCACGCAATGAACCAGCCCTATCGGCGCTTTTTCGAGGCGTTACCCGGATACTGCACCGTCCAGGATAGAGATTTCAAAATCGTAGAGGCCAACCAGCGTTTCAAAAAAGATTTCGGCGAATATCATGACCGCTATTGCTACCAGGTTTACAAACAGCGTTCAGAAAAATGCGAAATCTGCCCGGTGGAACGTACCTTTTACGATGGTCAGGATCATAGTGGGGAACAGAGCGTCACCTGCATGGATGGTCGCCAAGTGTCGGTCATAGTCTATACGACCCCGGTAAGGGATGAAAACGGGCAAATCAGCGCGGTTCTGGAGATGTCCACCGACATCACTGAGCTCAAGAGCCTGCAACAACAGATAAGGGAAAGCCAGGAACGCTACCGCATGCTGTTTGAGGAGGTCCCATGTTACATATCCATCCAGGACCGTGATCTGAATATTATCGAAGCCAACCGAAAATTCACAGAGGATTTCGGAAAGTTCCTTGGCTGTAAGTGCTTCGAGGTATACAAGCACCGGGAACGCAAATGCCTCGACTGTACTGTGATGAAGGCATTTTCCGACGGAAAAGTACACCACAGCGAAGAGGTGGTTTCTTCCAAGAGTGGGAAAAAGAATGTCCTGGTGTATGCAGCACCCTTGCACGGGACTGATGGCAAGGTAAAAAACGTCATGGAGATGAGCGCAGACATTACCCCAATACGCGAACTTCAGAGCAAACTGGAGTCCGTCGGCCTACTGATAAGTTCCATCTCCCACGATATCAAAGGCCTGCTCACCGGCTTGGATGGTGGTATATATTTGGTTGGTTCAGGACTCAAACAAGACAGGCCGGAGCGAATTAAAAAAGGTTGGGGGATGCTTCAGCGAAACCTGGATCGAATCCGAAGCATGGTATTGAACATATTGTATTACGCCAAGGATCGTAAACCAGTCATGGAAAAGATACCAATAGTCGAACTGGTTACGGAGGTCGAACGGATTCTTTCCGACCGGGCCCGGGAAAATGATATCGAGCTTTCAAGTATCATCTCCCCTGAATGTAAAAGCATTACTGCAGATCGCAATAGCCTTCGCGCCCTTCTGATCAACCTTATGGAAAACTCCATCGATGCCTGCCGAGTTGACATTCAGAAAACCTCCCACATGGTTTCCTTATCTGTCTCTTCCGAACCAGATGCTACCTTGTTCGAAATTTCAGACAACGGAATCGGAATGGACCGCGAGACACGAGATAAGGCTTTCAGTCTTTTCTACTCATCAAAAGGCACAGAGGGTACTGGGCTGGGTTTATTCATCGCAGAAAAAATAGCTCGTTCCCACGGCGGGAGCATTTGCATAGAATCCAATCCAGGACATGGAACTAAGTTCATCGTCAGGATTCCCAC
>CAYSLH010000010.1:23459-25296 GCA_964431605.1 uncultured Myxococcales bacterium | reverse complement strand
CCCAATGTCAAAATGCCACTGAATGCAAAGGTGATCCGGGGGCCGGATGCAGTTGGGCGTGTGTAGACGGAGCATGCAAGCAGCTGTGCACTGGAGATTGCAAGAGCGCAGATGATTGCAGCAATCAGCAATGGCCGGTGGATTGCGAAGGGCACTGGGAATGCGTCAACGGCACATGTGATGCGATTTGCGATGAGCCGGAATGTGGCACTGCACAGGACTGCGAGGGCCAGATTCAATGCCCGGATGTGGGTCATTGGGACTGCGATAACGGTAAATGCATCCAGGTCTGCGACAGCGTGCCGCAATGCCAGGTGTCAAAGGATTGCGGCCAGCTTTCCTGGCAAGAAGATTGCCAAGGGCACTGGGCTTGCGAAGAGGGCAACTGTCAACCTGTATGTGACGACACGATGTGCTCAAATGGCTTGTGTGACGAAGAACAAGGCGAAAATGCAGAGACCTGTCCTACCGACTGTGATTTTTCGTGTGAAGAAAACCAGGACTGTGACCACCTGGAATTTCCCCTGGACTGCAATGGACACTGGGAATGCGACAGTAAAAAATGCACCCCAGTATGCGATGGTGATGAATGTTATATAGACCTGGACTGTCTGGGAAACGAATGGGATCTCAAATGCGTAGGCAATTGGGATTGCATATATGGGTACTGCGAAGGCGTATGCGATGCCAATATGTGCGGAGATGAATTCTGCGACAGAGAAGAAGGAGAGAGCCCTTTTTCATGCCCTGATGACTGCGCCGAAGGCGACTGTATCGGAGAAGGCTTGCGCGATGGCCCCTTATACGATTGTTGCGAAGGCTTGACCAGCCTTACAGACTGTTTCCCCCAGGAAGTCTGCATGCCAGGCAACGACTACTGCGTTGACTGCGGTAACGAGTCTTGCGATCCTCACGAAAACCAGTACAACTGCAACCAGGATTGTCCCAACGGCTGCCAAGAAGGAGAAAAAGTTCCCTATAAATGCACTGATGAAGAAACCGTTCCATGGTGTGAGTGCGTGCCGGATCAATGTCCTCCCGTATGCGTTGAAGGCTCCCATGGGTTACCCAGCGGATGGATAAACTCATGCACATACGTTCCATACATTCAGGCCAATTGTGAAGATTGCCACAAAGAATGCATGGAGATTGGTACGGATCAAGAAGGCTGGTATTCTGTCTGCCAATCGAGCCAAGGAGGAGTAACCAGAACAGACCTCATCGTCAAGTTTGCCTGCGCCCCCCGCTGGGACTGTGCCTCCAATCCAGAGAGCCGGTGTGACTAAGGATTTCTAAAGGACGGTCTTCCTGCGTCTAAAAAGAATCAATAGTGCCAGCAAGGGAAGCAACACAATACCGGTGCCATGTCCAGTGGATGAACATCCCACTGCCAGGGGGTCTTCCTCATCATGCCAAGGTCCCACCTCTGTATCATCACTCATGGGCACCATGTATATGCAACAGAATACACTCTGATTTGAAAGGACTTCACAGTCTCCAGCACCTTCCATGAAATCATCAGCAGTTGCTCCCAAAAGGTGTTTACCGGGTACGACCCAAAACTCGAAATGCCCGGAATCATCAGCCACCGTTTGCTCACTCGTCTCGGCAAAAACCTGGGCACCAGGAACACCAGGTCCCGTGCAATTCTCGAAGTCCGCCCCGGGAACCGAAGCTAACACGTATCCCGTGACATGACCATCCGGCGCGTCGAAATCGAAATCACCGTGACCATCGTTCACATCACCATTGCCGGAGTTATCACCGGAGTTATCACCGGAATTATCACCGGAATTATCACCGGAATTATCACCGGAATTATCACCGGAATTATCAC
>CAYSLH010000010.1:0-23359 GCA_964431605.1 uncultured Myxococcales bacterium | reverse complement strand
CACCGGAATTATCACCGGAATTATCACCGGAATTATCACCGGAATTATCACCGGAGTTATCGCCAGAGTTTTCCGGAACCAACCCGACAGAGCACCATTTCTCAGAGCCGGCTTCGACGCTACAGGTCCTGGACCCGGACACATATCCTGAGGCAGAAGCACTTAGCTCATGAGAGCCGGCATCCACGAATACTGAAAAATACGCATCACTTGCACCCAATGGCACTGAGCCAACGCCTGAGATGGTCAACGAGGCCTGGGGAAGACGCATGCTGATATCTGATGTTCCAACTCCCTGGTCTACAAAAACCACACCTTTAAGCTCACCTTTTTGGCTGTTATCATTTTGGGATTCGCCTGAGATATCGTCCCGCCGAATGGCGATGAAAGATGTGCTTATGGACCTGAGATTGTGAACGATACCGTATGAACACCCTCTGGCCTCGTAAGTCCATGCCTGGCCCCAAGGATCACCATGATCATATAGCACGATATGTCCACCGGTATTGCTGCTGTTTCTATAAACCATGGCATCTGCCGTTTGGGCATCAGAGCGAGATATTTCACTCCAATGAGTACTTTCATAGCGGAAGTTATACGTTGAGTATGGATGGCTGTTCTGGGTCAGGTCCGTGGGACCAGGCACCTGCCATACCTTAGCAACAAAACCGGAACAATCTGCACCATAGCTTCCAGAGTGAGAGCAGTTGGGACAAGAACCGGAACAGGAGCCGTGTGACGAGCCATCTCGCCTCCATGAACCATGACCCCAGTAATATGAATACCCCACGCCATACTCGGCCAATTGAACAATATCCTGCCTGGACATGGACTCAATGGCTTCGGCAGAGAAAGGAACTGCCAAAAACACAACGAAAAAAAGACCAGTCAAAATTCTCGAACGATTCATGGCATCTTCCTCCTTGAGTATGTCAATGCTCCCAGATGAAATCCAACGAGCCAACATCTCACTATAACGCAAGCATCATGCCAAATTGCACATCTCCTTTTTCGTCTCTTTTTAGCTGTTCAATCAACTGGTTAGAATTTCACCTAACATGATATGCAGCAACCATCTGTGTCAACTTGTCACAATTCAGAATCCGACTATTTTATGGTTATTTCAATTTTCCACATAATAACAATTGGTTATCAGTTCCGTCGTATTTTGCGGCATATGGTAACAGAATATACCACCAGCTTGAGAGCGGATATACCTGCCGGGGCGAAAAATCCAGGGTTGGGAAATCCGGTTGCCAGTCTACGTAACTCATGATAGGCATTATGCTTGATGGCAGCAAGAATTCTCATAGCTGACGACGAACTAAATATACGCAAGGTGCTTGCCGCCACTCTGCGCAGGGAAGGCCACGAGGTGGTCACTGCCAAGGATGGCCAAGAGGCCATGGAGCTATTAGAGTCAGGAAAAATCCAGGTAGTGGTAACCGACCTGAAAATGCCAAAGGTAGACGGCCTGGAGTTGCTACAACACGTACAATGCCATTACCCCCAGATTCCAGTCATAATCATCACTGCCCACGGCTCCATAAATAACGCTGTGGAGGCACTAAAAAGCGGCGCTCTTGATTACATTACGAAACCGTTCGACAAGGAAGATCTCATAAGAACCGTAAACAAGGCCATAAAGACCGAGTCCTTAGCAAGCGTAGAATTCAACGCGGAGCCTGGGAAAAACCGCTTCAAGATGATTGGGCAAACCCGCGCCATGCATCATGTCTATGACATAATCGAGAAGGTGGCAGACACACCGTCGTCCGTCCTTATCACAGGAGAAAGTGGTACGGGCAAGGAACTCATTGCCGCAGCTTTGCACCACAATTCCTCGCGCAGAGATCGTCCATTTATAAAAATCAACTGTGCGGCCATTCCGAGAGAATTGATGGAGAGCGAACTTTTCGGGTATGAAAAGGGAGCTTTTACCGGAGCCATCGACACCAAGCCAGGCCGGTTCGAATTGGCCAATGGCGGAACACTGTTTCTGGACGAAATAGCTGAGATTCCCGTGGAAATGCAGGTCAAACTCCTTCGCGCCTTACAGGAAAACGAGTTCGAGAGGGTCGGTGGCATCACCACCATCAAGGTCGATGTGAGACTGATTACCGCATCCAATAGAGATTTACAGGCCGAGGTCGAAGCTGGCAGATTTCGCGAGGACTTGTTTTATCGCTTGAACGTGGTCCCCATCGAACTGCCTCCTCTGAGGGACAGGAAAGACGACATTCCTCTGTTGGTATCACATTTCATAGATAAGTATAACTTGCGCCTTGGCAGGTCCATCCAAGGGATTCACCAGGACGCTCTCCAGTCTCTGATGGGTTATGACTGGCCAGGCAATATCAGGGAATTGGAAAACGTGGTGGAACGCTCGATTTTGTTCACAGAAGGGCAACAAATTGTACCAGCGTCTCTACCGGAAAAGATTTTCGGCAAGCAATCAAAGCAACTATCCGAACCCATCGACGATTCTTCGATGAAGACCATCGTTAAAAAAAAGACAGCAGAGTTGGAAAAAGATCTAATCATGGCCGCCCTTGCCGAGACGGAAGGAAACGTTACTCAAGCTGCCAAACGTCTGAAAATCAGTAGGAAAAGTTTACAAAATAAAATGAAGGAGTTCGGGCTGAGGGAAACGGAATAAACTTGACATCTTTTCGAATTGCCTGATATTGTTCCGAAAATTCAACCGTTGGTCCAGGATATGAGGAGGCATCTCATGCGCACCTGGCAAGTAATGATCACGGCTCTTATACTGCTGCTTCCAATTGCAGCAAGGCCAGCTGAGATCACAGACGTCATCGATGCAGCCGATGGAGAAGATCCGTTCGATATCAACATCGATATCCATTTCTCTTCGATCCTGAACAGGTCCAAGATAACCCACGAGTGGCAAACCGCGTGGACTCAGGCAAGTGAAATCAACCGGCCTGATTATAACGAATTGAGGTTCAACGAACAGATCTACCGCATGGACTACATGGTGGAGATTGGTTTGTATCACGATCTGGAGTTGTACGTAAACCTCCCATGGGTTATCCAGGACAAGAAAAAAATATCCTTTGTTGATGGGGTTACCGCTGACGGGTCCGGGTCATCACTGTCAACTATGTTCCGTACCAATCCAGGCACAGAATTTCAAAACGCGGTTGCAGTGGATCCTACCAGCAGCCCATCCACGGAACGAAGTGGCATAGGCGACATGCAGATCGGCATCAAGTGGGCACCGTTCAACGAGGAACGCGACGACACCAAAAGTGTATGGGTAATTGGTTTCGACTGGACCATCCCCTCGGGCAAACTGGCAAAGCCAGATCAGGTAGCCGGCGGTGGAACCGGAGGGGTCGGCATGGGGCAGTTCGTATTTACTCCGTTTATGCTCTTTTCACACCGCTACAGCGTATTGGATCCTTACGTTGGAATCAGCAGTTCCTTACCGGTTCAAGGTTCAGCCGCGGCAAAAGCAGGTCTGCAGATGCCCATCCATGGAGGATTCCTTACTGGTATGGAAATCGTCCCATGGGAACGCTCTGACAAATTTCAAAAATTTTCAATAGATGTTCGGTTGTGGACAACATTCTATGCGGAAGTCGAAAGCAAGGGTCACTCCAACGCTCAGGGGACAGTCAACGAATTGAGCGATTTCCTTGTCTCCCCTTCTACCTCCAATGGAGACAGGCAACTGCAGGCTACCGGCCAGTACACCCAATTCGGACTTATGCTTGGGTTTGCATTTCGTGCCGCGGAGTTTGTAAAACTTCGTCTCGGAGTAAGCCTTGCTCACAATACCGAACATTTCTTGACAGGAGCAGACTTCTGCGACGACAAGGACGGAGACGGAACCTGCAACTCCGGGTCCGACTTGCAAAATGCGTACAGGGCTTCGGTTTATGACGACCCGGGACAAAGGGTCAGAGTGGAAGAGACGACCCTGTTTACCTACTGGGTCACAGCCATGGGGACCTTCTAAGCATCATCATTACTCTATAAATATGGGATTGGAATAGATAAAGACTCTGTTTTCATCCGAAAATATGATACCCGAGGTGCTCACTGATACCTCTACTCGATAAGCACCTGCACTTTTGACTTCATAAGCAATACTATTTCCCCTTACTCTTGCAACCTGCTTCCCATCATGGATGAGAGCAAAGGATATCTTTGACTTTATAGAACGTCCCAGGTTGAGTCCCGCCCACAACTCGACACCTTCTCCCAACTTCACCCTGTCACCCATGATCCCCAAGGTGCTTCCACCACCCGAAGGTCTCGCAAAAAACCTGAAGCCGGAACAATCTCCGTAAATAGGAATGGCACAATAAAAATGCCCATCGAACAAAGAGGCTCTTACTTCGTCGGCCCCGTACGGACCTAATCCATCTTGCACCAAAACAAAAGTCAGCGGACTTTCATAACTGCCCCTCGAATCGATCCCGCACACCCCTAAAACCCGCCCTTTGCGAAGATAGTCATCCCAACGGGCTAACGCCTCATTTGGACGAACTCCAAGAAAATCCTGCCCGGCGGGACTGGAGAGCAAAGAACCCGCAACCCGTGCAATCCGAGCCAATAGTCCCACAGACTCCGAATATCGTGAAGCGCTGAGAAACTCGAAACCCTCCGGAAGCATTTCATCCCAGGCTTTCCACCTGTCAGGACCCCCAACACCATGAATGATCACCGACCATCCTCCAGCCTTTCTCAACCTTCTGAAAGTATCTCCAGCCTCTGCTTCATTTGGCTCGATATGTCTATTCATCCCCAGGGTAACGAAATGCCCCCTGGAACAAACCACATCTTGAGATGGTATGGTTGCAAGAGGCGCATTGGAGGCAATGTCCTTTAGATCTACTCCGTTTTGGTTGCTGATCACCGCAAAATCCATACCCTCTTTGAAAATGCCCGAAAGAACACTGGAAGCGTCTTGATCATGGCCAATCGAGACATTGAAAACACCGCGAAGCGTTGTCCAGCCATCAGAGACTTTCGCACGTTGGGAAAAGATCGGATATTTCATTGTCATCAATCTCAACAGGATTGAAGCCGATAGCACTGGTAACAACAACAGAATAAAAATCAAAATTTTCCTACCGTATTTTTTCTTTCTTCGCACAACTATGGGTTCCGCCAGACTCGGATCCGAGTTCGATCCAAATTGATCAGAAATGCTCATGGGTCACCCTCCCCGGTGGCTGCCAACATCTAAAAACTGCATATCGTACAATTTGCGATATAGTCCACCTGCGGCAAGCAACTCCCGATGATCGCCCTGTTCTATTATTTTTCCACTGTCGATTACCAAAATATTATTTGCTCTGTAAACGGTCGAAAGACGATGGGCGATGACCAGCGTGGTCCTGTCTTTCATCAACTCGTCCAACGCGTTTTGTACCTCTCGCTCACTCTGGGTATCCAACGAAGAGGTAGCCTCGTCCAGAATGAGAATCGGGGCATCTTTCAACAAGGCCCTGGCTATGGCTATTCGCTGTCTCTGTCCACCGGACAACCGGATGCCTCCCTCGCCGATCCTGGTATCGAATCCATCAGGCAACTGCTCGATGAAATCCAGTGCATTGGCCCTGCGGGATACCTCCTCGAGCATGTTCTTTTTAGAAGACAAGGGTCCGTAGGCGATGTTGTTGGCGACCGTGTCATTGAACAGAACTATCTCCTGGGTGACCATTCCGATTTTGTCCCGGAGGCTGGCAAGGGAAAAATCCCGCAAGTCTACCCCATCGATAAATATAGAACCTTTAGTAGGATCGAAAAAACGTGGAATGAGATTCACTAAAGTGGATTTCCCGGCTCCGCTCGGCCCCACCAAAGCGATGACTTGTCCTGGTTTGGCAATAAAGGAGACCCCGCACAAAACTTCCTTTCCCCCATATGAAAAATGTACATCATGAAACTTCAAATTTTCTCGTATTCCAGACAGTTGTAAGGCATCCGGTTTTTCAGAAACCGTGCTATGCTCATCGAGTAATTCAAATACCCTTTCGGCACCAGCCACTCCCGCAGCAGTTATGTTTCCGATTCGGCCCAAGCTCTTGAGGGGATTATAGAGCATCATGACAGCTGCAAAAAACGAGATGAAATTTCCCGGGTCCAAAGTCCCCTGAGAAATCCTGGAACCGGAATACCAGATGACAGCAGCCAACCCTGCCGCTCCTAAAAATTCCATCACAGGCGACTGAAGCGCTCTGACTGCGAAGGAACGAAGCATGATCTTGAGGTAATTGCGATTTTCCAGAGCAAATTTTTTCTGCTCGTACTCCTCACCACCGAAGACCTGAACTATGCGCATGCCTTTGACGCCTTCGTGAAGCCTGTCCGCCAAAGCACCCAAGGTAACCTGGGAATCAGTGCTTACCTTTTTCAGCCTTTTTCCAAAATGAACTATGGGAAACAAAGCCACCGGCATGACCACGAATGCGATGAGCGCCAACTGCCAATCGAGAACGAATGCCAAAACGGTCAGGATTACTACCTGCATACTGTCACGCAAATATGCCGCAACTGCGTAGGTAACAGCTTGCTCAACGGCATATACATCGTTGGTGAAGCGGCTTATAATCTGGCCTGTTGCGGTGGAGGAAAAATATGAAGGGCTTAGTCCACATAAGGTCCTGAACATGCCCTGACGCAAGTCTGCAATCACCTTCTGACCAACCCTGCCCATCAAATAAAACTGACCAAAATATGACAAGCCCTTGACCGCAGCAATTATAAGAATGACAAAAGGCAACATGACCAGCATGCTGTCCCGGTCCAAAGCACTAACCTGTAGCCATGGAACCAGGGTAAAAATCTGCTCTCCCCCCTGGGTGCCACGCGAAACTAAAAACTTCAGCATGGGACCCACCAGATATGCATACAGTCCAGTTGTCCCGGCAAGAACGATCATACACAACAAGGCCAATAGTAGTTGGCCGAAATAAGGCCTGACCGCCTTGAGCAACCTCAGGTAGGTTCCTACAAACGAATGAGGCCTCTGGCTTTTTATTTTTGCGTCGAGCTGTTCCGATGAATCCTGCATCTGGCCCACAAAGTCCTCCGATCGGAAGAAATAATATCGTAACTTGACCATGCAATGCCATATGACTATATTTAATCCGCGATGAGAAAGACATGGAAAACTTGGCTTATCATATCGATTCTTGTTGGGCAGTTTGGTTGTACCCACAGCGACCACAAGGATGAACAAGCAGATGCAGGCCAACAGGATTTTGCCAAGATACGCATTACAGACGACGCGAAGGGATTACTTTTCACGTACCTGATGGCAGATGGAACATTCACTACGGTGGAATCGGTAAAAGATGTTCCTGAAAAAGCCCGATCTCAAGTGATAGTGGTTGACACCAAGCTTTCACCCGAGCAACGCCGTTCCTCCCAGATACTGTATGTTGCAGACCTGACTAGCAAGCGGGACGACGGCACCTATCCCTACAGCCTGGTAAGCCGATTCAAGTTCGAGCGGGACATTCTCCGCAACCCCATCGAAGAAGGGGGCGTGTTGCCAAAAGAATGTGAAGCACTTGTAAAATCACCGAAGGACCATGTCGTGCTATATGCCACCGAATGGTGTGGAGTATGCAAAGCAGCTGCCGCGTTCATGAAAAATGTAAAAATTCCTTTCGAAAAAAAAGACGTTGAAAAAGACCCACAGGCACAGAAAGAACTCAGCTGCAAGGCGCTCAAGGCAGGAGTCCGTCTAAGTGGTGTTCCGGTCCTGGATGTGGGCGGAAAACTCATGGTGGGGTTCGACAGGGATTCTCTGGTAAATGCATGGAAGGCGATCAACCATTCATCGCCATGAACAATCCGAAAAATACAACCACCATGACCGATAAGCTTACGAGAGTGGACCGTTTATTCCTTTGCCTCATGGAATATACCATGAACATGCCCAACATGATCACGGGAGTTGCTGCGAGCAGCAACATTCCAAGCCCGGCGCAAAATCTAAAAACCGACTCACCCTGTGAAAACCAATCTATGTGAAACGGCCAAGGATATACATTTTTTCCTGAAAGCACGAGACTGAACACAGAAAAGAACAACAGTCCGATGCTGAAAAAAGCGCTCCACAGCAAGGCTGAACCAAGTTCTTTGGAATGTTCTGATCTCGATTTATTCACCATGTGCCAATTCCTTTTCGTGCCATTTCCATGGCAGTAGCGAGCAAAAGCAGTGAGAAAATAATTTTGAGCCATCGCGTACTGATCTTGGGCATAAGCCAAGAGCCGAAAGTCGCCCCAACCAATACACCAGCGGCCAAGGGAGCGGAAATCCCGAGATCCAGTTGTCCCCTTGAGACGAACCCGCTGAGGGCTGGTACCGCAGTAAGCCCCATCATGAAGTTGCTGGTAGCGGTTGAGTTTTTAAACGGCAACCCAAGCACCAGGTGTAATACCGGTACCACCACCAATCCACCACCTATGCCCAACAGACCTGAAAGCACCCCCGCCAAGAAGCACAGAGCCAGGGCTAGATATGTTCGCCAAGCTACTACTGACTGGCCTTGTTCGTGGACAGATGCAACACCAAAAGAAGACCTGAAAATCTGTACCCCGCTGTAGAGCAAAACCCCTGAAAATACTACCTGCAACAGCGCTCCTTTCAGGTACCCCACAACCACTCCACCCACCAATCCCCCAGTGGCTGCAGCCAACTCGATTTCGAGTGCTGAAGAAACATCCACCAGTCCGCCCCTGCGCAGGTATCTTCCAGCAGCCACACAGGATACTCCAAGGGTAGACACAAGGCCTGCCGCTGCCGCATTGTGCATCGCAATACCCATGAACAGGTTCAAAAAGGGTACAGCGATTAGGCCTCCCCCAAGACCCATTAGAGACCCGACGAAGCCGGCAGCAAAACCACCTGTGACGATCATGAAAAAGTCTAAAATTTCCACATTCCGTCAATACTCCATAGGCTTTTCTTTTCCAAGGGAAACCTTGGAAACATAATGGAACAAAATAGCAAAGTTCTATTCCGTGAATCTGTCGCCAAGTCGGTCAAATGGGAAATCCAGGGTTGAGGGCTTGACTACAGCCGGGCAGGTCTGCTATGAATTATCCAATCTGGATGGACTCAATTCTCAATAAGCCAAATGGCAACCTGTTGGTATCAGAGTTGATTGGAAACTCTAGGAAAGGTATTTCCTAACTTGGACATGACTGGAGGAGTCAAAAAAAATGGCTGTGAAGTTACCAGAAGCCTATAGAAATGCGGAAAACCATCTTCTGGACAATCAGTTCGAAGAAGCACTCAGGGGATTTTGCTCTGTCGCAAAAGCCGCACCAAAACATCTTTGGGTAAGATTCAAGATTGCCACCACCCTTGAAAAGATGAAAAAGCCCATGAGAGCCGTAGATGTGTACAAAGCCCTAGCATGGCATTCCATAAAGGCGGGCTTTCCATTTGTGGGCCTCGTGGCCATCAAGCGTGCTGTATCGATCCAGGCGACCTTCGAAGAAGCCCTCGATACTCTGGCAGACCTCTACAGCCTGGAATCCGAAAGGATCAACGCGGAACTACCACTGTTCGATCTTCCTGAATTGGACGAAGAAGCTTTGGTGGAACCCGTGGATGTTGACAACGACAGGCTTGCTGCCTATGCGGAACAGCTGGCGAAAGAATTTTCGGATCATCGCTATCCCTCTGAGTTGCCGGCTATACCGCTTTTTTCTCTGCTTACAACGGAAGCTTTCTATCCCATTCTGGAAATTCTCCAATTGAGGACTTTTGATCCAGGAGAAGTTATCGTCAGTCAGGGTGATCCTTGTACATCCATTTACATGCTGGCGCACGGGGAAGTGGAGATCACAGAGGGGCATGAGGGAGACAGCAAAAGCCTGGCACGATTGACAAGTGGCTCGGTGTTCGGTGAGATGGCTCTGATCACAGACGCACCTCGATTGGCTTCAGCCACCGCCGTGCGTGAAACCGATGTTTTGGAACTCAGAAGCGATGATCTCGAAATGGCGGCTGAAGATCTGGACGATATCACCTGGGCCATGGCCAAGTTCACACGACAGCGCTTTCTCAACAACCTGCTGTTGACATCGCCTGTATTCGAACCCTTCAGTGATGAAGACAAAAAAGAGATTCTGGACAGGTTTTCGTCCATCGGGGTTCCTACGGATGAAGTGATCATCAAAGAAGGCACTCCCGGCCCGGGTCTGTATATAATTTTGGGAGGCGAGGTGGAGGTCTCCAAGTTTGAAGGGGACACAAGAGTCCACCTGGCAAAACTGGCAGAAGGATCCGTGTTTGGTGAAATCTCACTGATAAACGATTCTCCCACCACAGCTACTGTACAAGCAATACGTGGTGGCGAATTTCTATTTCTCTCCAAGGACGACTTCCGGGAACTGGTCGAGGAAAAACCCGAGATCCACGAGGCATTGAGCAAGCTAAGTCAGGAGAGACTTGACGAACAGCGTTCTGCCATAGACAACATAGGAAAAATTTCCGCTGACGGAACCGTAATATTCTAGTTTGGGTCGGACAAAAGACTCACCTGAATTCCATCTCAGCCAACAGGCGTCTGTTGATACATTTTCGTCAGGTCGGACAAACCTATGTTATCAGTTTACCGTAAACGGGAAGGGTATTTTCTTCTTCGGTCCACCAAACTCGGGGAACTTCAACCGCTTTATTATACTCTTTATGCATCCGCCCACATAGGTACCTTTGAACTTTGCGGTTTTTGGAGACACGCCAACCTTTATCACACGGCCGTTATTTCCGATGGTGAAGCTTACAACCATCTTGCCTCTGACCGTGCTGTCCACCTCTTTTTGTTTACGATTACACGCCTTGAATTCCGCAAGATGTCGTTTCATCACCGTTAGCACATCGGCATTAGACAATGGCGGCAATTGCTTTTTTTTCTCCACCTTGGGAACCACCTTGGGCGCCTTTATGCCGGCCTCTGCCGCAAATGCTCGATCATCTGGATCTTCAAAGTCCAGCAATCCTCCCTTGGACTTCCTGCGCTTCGGTTTAGGCTTCTCAATTGGTTTTTGTTCCTTTGGCGCCATGGCAACACGAGTATTGCTCTTGCGCTTTTTCCTTTTCCGAGCCACAGAGTTACTCCTGTTGGATTGTTTCTTTGTGGCCGTATTTTTTTTCTGAGCCTGGAGTTTTGGTAAAGTTTTTACAGCATCTTTATCTTTATGATCACCCTGCTTTTGACCGGAATCCATGGATGCACTAGTTGCTTTTTCGACAGGAGCAGTTTCCTGTCCTTTCTTCTTATCCGGTCCATTAGCCGAAGCCACTTGGTTGTTCATGGAGCGTTGATTCTTGGCACTCGGTACCGTCGTCGCATTTGCCACCTTAGGCTGGGCCACATTGGAACTGGTCCCTGCAGCAGCAGGAACAGTATTTGGAACCACCACAGGCTGAGTCGATGTTTCTGGAGACGTCTTTTGAGCCAACAGATAACCCACGACTCCCACGAGAGTCAGTACCATCAATCCGCCACCGACCATCAGACCAATAGCCCATTTAGGCAAAGAGGCTCGCGGAGGGATATAACGCTCCTCAGGAACGGATGCAGCAATCACCTGCTCGGCACGTTTTTCCTTTCTGGCTTTTTCCTGGGCATCCATCTCGGGAAGAACTTCACCAGAGCCCTGGTCAACCTCGTCCTGCTTTTCCTCCTCGGCTTGTTCTTCCTGAGCCCTTCGAATCGCCTCTTGCTCCGCAGCTATTTGGGCCACCAGGGAACTATCACCGTCCTCCATTTCAGCATCAAAATCCATTCCATCCCCTGATACCGACTCTTCGTCAGTGTCGAAGGGAAGTTCCTCTGGTTCAGGGTCTTCAGGCTTCAGACTTGCCAATTCCTGCTCTGCGAGATCGCTCAATGAGGACAATGCAGCAGGCTTCCAATCCACATCAGCAGAAAAAGCCGCTGCCGAGGCAGTGGAGGACGACTCGTCTTCATCGAAGCCGGAATATGAATCCTGTTTTTCCTCATATTCATCGTCTCGATCGGCATCATCATCAAAACTCTCATCTTGCTCTTGGTCATCAAAAGACTCTGATTCGCCCTGAGCACCAAAAGATGGAGACCAGTCAGGTTCACCATCATTTTCTCCATCCGGTTCTTCATCCAAAGAAGAGTCCTCTTCAGCCAGAAACGCAAATTCAGCTACATCGAAAACCGTCAACCAGTCCTCGAATCCTGACTTCCAAACAAGGGTATCGCTATCGAATTCACCCTTTTTCCAACGGCGTGCAAACTCGTTCAGGCTTATGGGGCCAACCTGTTCATCATCAACGGCAGCGTACCATTCCACCGTGTCCCTATCTTGTCCTCCCTCGGATGCCGGATGCTCGTGGCCCGAATCGTCATGGGATGAAAAATCCTCTCCAACTCCATCTTCAGGGATGCTCGCCTGCTCACGTTCTGCCTGCACCTGTTGCATTTCCTCAACGTTGAACACCCTGGTGGCTTGCCTATCCAAATCTGCATCCTGCTCGTCTTCGTCTTCGTCACTCAATTCATCTCCCAGCCCGTCATCACCCAGCAATCCATCCAAAGCGTCATGCAGATCGTTATCATCTCCAAGATCGAGGCCTTCGCCGAATGATTGAGAAGAATCCGACTCATCGGTTTCTGTAGGTGGAGATGATTCATCCGTAGTTCCAAACTCGTTTTCTTGCTCAGCATCAGAAGGGCTGTTTACGGAAGTCGTATCACGCTGCCGTTCATCCTGTGCCGGCTCTTGTGATTGCTCCTCCGTTGGTTGCTGTTCCGTTGGTTGCTGTTCCGTTGATTGCTGTTCCGGGGACTGATCGTCTTGCGACTGTGGTCTGACCGTAATTATGTTGCTGCATTTCTTACATCGGACCTTGACGCCTTTCTTCCCCAATTTCTCATCAGAAATGGCGTACTGAGCACCACAACTCTCGCATCTAAATCTCATAAAAATCCTCGCCCAACTAGGCCTTCAGGCCCATGTGTATGACAAGCCACCAACACTCAGGCTCTTTGACGTACTTGAACAGCCGTTGGATCTCTAAGTGAAAGCACGTCCATCAGCCCAGAACTGCATTGATTTCACACGATTTTTGAATAGCACAGGCGCCACGTTGTTGACAAGATTTTTATCTTTGGCCCGACCAAATAAGCTGAAGGCCAAATTGATCGTCACAGGTTGTCAAAAAAACGACCTGCGAGAAGACTCAACTTTTTCCTGGTCTCTGCAGGAACATGTTTGGGGGTTGTCAACAATGCGCCATCCAGGGAATGATTGCACAAGCACTCACCTTGAAAAGGCATCCTGGATGCCAAGGAAGAAATAGCCGCCCTTGCCGTATCGATATTGCGTGCCAAGACTTCCAACACCGCATTTGCATCGACGTTTTTCTCACTCTCGTGCCAACAGTCATAATCGGTAGACAAAGCCAAGGTCGCGTAACACATCTCCGCCTCTCTGGCCAGTTTGGCCTCTGGCAATGCTGTCATCCCGATGACAGAAGCGCCGATGCTCCTATAAAAATTAGACTCGGCCCTGGTGGAAAACACCGGCCCTTCCATACAAACATATGTTCCCCCTGCATGACACGTCACTCCCATGTCATCTAACACCGAACGTAGTGCCTGCATCAATACGGGGCAGACAGGATCGCCAAAAGGCACATGGACCACCGCTCCTTGTCCGAAAAAAGTACTTTGTCTTGACTTTGTCCGGTCAAAAAACTGGTCTGGTAAAACCATATCCCCCGGGTGTATGTCCTCCCTGAGGCTCCCCACTGCTGAGACAGAGATGAGCTGTCTTACGCCTAGTTGCCTGAACCCGTGAATATTAGCACGATAATTTACTTCGGACGGAGACAGGACGTGCCCCTGTCCGTGCCTGGGAAGAAACACAAGGGTAGTTCCGTGAAGTTCACCAACCAGATATGGGCCGGAAGGGTTTCCAAAAGGAGTCGTGATGTTTTCGGTCCTTTGGTTATCGAGATCTTCCATGGCATACAACCCGCTCCCACCTACAATACCAAGTATCGGTTTTTGATCCACGTCTCACCTCTGCTTGCTCTTATCAGTTCAAAGAAACCATTCAGCAGTTTCCAATGAAAACGAATATGTTACGGTTACTCTACCACTGCCTTTGGGTGCTTTCATCTTCAGTGCGTACATGGTCTCCCGAAAGCGAACCCCTTGTTCTTGATTTGCTCATTCAGCCTCCTTAATCCGATACATCACAAGTAACACAGGATGTTCATTTGGTAAAACAGGATATTGTCCATGGAGGTAACTCATCAAATTCTCAAGACGGTTCAGGACGGATTACCGGGATTTATTGTAAGTTTTTCCTGCATTATCCGAAGGATCTCAGCATCGGTCGAAGCCATGCCCCTAGTGGCGATACGACCCAGGTATTTCAAAGACGTCAGCCCGTCACGTCCCACAATGCCATCGGTAACAGGTATGGCCAATCCGCTCATGGCCAGAGTCACAGCCCTGAAGGCTGCATCCACCGCTGTCATGGTCTTTAACGCACAACCGATTTTTGCACCATCGCAAATCATTCCTGTCACATTACCGACCATGTTGTTGATGGCCATGGACATCTCATTGACGCCTCCGCCCTGCAATCGAACCAGAGCGACAGCCAGCCCTATACCTGCGGCATTGGATGCACCGCAGACAGCTGATAGTGTGCCAAGATGAAAAGTTGCAACGGAAGTAACCAGGCACCCCAGGGCCAAGGCATGTTCAACATCCGATGGGTCCAATCCATCTTTTTTCTCAAGCATGTAAATGGGCACTGAAAAGGTTATCCCCTTATTACCCGAACCAGCTAGGGTCATCACAGAATAATCCTCTCCCCACATCCGCGCATACACCCCGGCGCACACCATCCTGGAGATACTCGACACAGAATCATCTTGTGGCAGTGCAAGAAAATCCTTGGGCAGCAAGCCAAGACCATGCCTGGCTATGGCCATGTTCATCTCCATACCCTCACGGAGTCTTTCTCTGTCGACCAAGGTCATGGAATCTGTCAGGTCCAGCATCTGTTCAAATGCCATGTTTGAAAGCTCCTCGCGAATAGCGTCACGCTCCAAAGCCCCATCCTCCTGGTCCAGTGGTTCAAAATCAGCAGTCTCTAAGCGTACCACGCGTGTATGCTCACCTGAAATCACTGCTCTCGCCCACTTTCCCGCACGCTGAACCATCACTTCCACATAGAGATTCTTTCGCTCCGGGTCCACCGTAACAGTAAGCCTGTGTTCATCAATGAGAGCTTTCGCAGTTTCGATAATCTCAGGAGTGACCTGATCAAAAATCTCCAACTCGGCCGATGGGTCCGGCAACAAAACCCCCAGGCCCAATGCCCATAGTATCCCCACCCTGTGTTGGGAATTGGGGATTCCAACCGCATAGCAGTTTTTATACATGCGCCCATCGCAAACAAGGCGAACCGCTTCGATGGGGCCTTGGATTAATGAAGCGGCGGATGCCGCAGCATATGCGATGGAGCCAGGTTCGGTACACCCCAACGCGGGCTTCCATTCGTGTTCCAGATATTCGGCTAATTTCATCAGCCTCGTCTCCTGTTGGAAGTTACCAACTGACCACATGCTGCGTGTTTATCCACGCCCCTGCTTCTGCGGATAAATACGCTCAGGTCCTTTGCTATCAATGCATCCTGGAATGCATGGATATTCTGGTCCGTAGGACGTTCAAACCCGAGGCCCTCGGTGGGATTATACGGAATGAGGTTCACCTTGCAGCGAATTCCATTGAGCAACCTGGCCAGCCTGTTTGCATCCTGCAGGCTGTCGTTTATACCAGCCAACATGACATACTCGAAAGTAATCCTGTCAGCGCCATGAAGAGGAAGATTCCGACAAGCCTTCAGCAGGACATTCAAAGGAAAACGCCTATTGATCGGCATTATCTTGTCACGAACCTCATCGGTGGTTGCATTGAGAGATACGGCAAGCTTTACCGGGCTACGTTTTGCAAACTCTTCCATGGCTGGTACGAGCCCTATGGTCGATACGGTTATGTGCCGTCTCGACAATCCCATGCCCGTATCGTCCAGCAGAATCTCGACAGCACAGATGGTGGAATCCAGGTTGGCCAAGGGCTCACCCATTCCCATGAAAACCACGTTACTGACAGGCCTTGGCATAGCCGGACTCCTCAGTCGCCTGGTGACAGTCTCTACCTGTCCGCATATTTCCCCGGCTGTCAGGCTGCGCATTAGCCCCATGGTTCCGGTCGCGCAAAACTCACACCCCATGGCACACCCTGCCTGGGTCGATACACACAGGGTCCTGCGTTTTGTATCCGGCATCCACACCGCCTCGATACTCTGACCACCATGCACGGACAAAAGGAATTTTATGGTACCATCGGACGATCGAACTTCATCCAGAATCTTCGGAGGACGAAGAGGGGACGTCTGTTCCAGTCGAGTTCTCAGAGCCTTGGATAGATCCGTCATCTCATCAAATGACTTGACGCATCTTCCATGTATCCACTTAAAAACCTGCTGGGCCCTGAAAGCTTTGTGCCCATTTTGGACAAACCATTCGCGCAACTGTTCGAGAGTCATGGATGCAAGGTCGTTCATTTTCATGACACTAACGTAAAAAACCCCCAGGAAAAAGAACTCCCGGGGGTATGGCACGAGTTATTAAGCGAGATTACTTCAACTTCTCGATGATCTTTTTTGCGATTTTCCGTCCGACTTTTGCCAGTGCGTTGCGACCGGCTTCTTTGTCCTTTTCAGCGTTTCCACTGATCTTGAGTTGCTTGGCAAACAACTGTCGTCCCATGGCTCTGTCGGACACCACGACATTGACCCTAGCCGTGCATCGGCGCTGCTGGTAAAAATCAGTACAGTCCTCCACCACTGCCTTACCCTTGATCTCCAGGTCCGCTCCCCTTGGAGAATTGGTAAAAACTATACCCAGCTCTTTGTGCAATCTGTCCTTGACCTCTGAGGCTATACCACCAGAATCCAGTTCCTCACCCAGAAGTTCTTCTTCTATGGAGATATAGGCCGAGAGTTCTTCCAACTCTATGTAGAACTTGCCTGTCTTTCTGGAAAGAGAATTTCCGAACTTTGCCGCCAGCACCCTGGCCTCACGAACATTGTCCACCAACGCACCTGCGTCTACCCTGGCGCTGACGATGGCTTTTTTTTGCCCGAATAGTTTTATCACAGTGCCTTTGGCTACACCGGAAGAGTCTGTGGTAATTCCCGATTCGATAGACCCCATACCCCGCTCCAGCACAAACTGCACCGGCAACCCATTTACAGGATTGCCCTTGAAAGTAACGTCCACCACTAGAGGCTCATCCAAACCGCGTCCATTTACACCTTTGCGATTGGCATTCTCAGGCTTCCAGGTAAGAGAATCCGCCAGTCTGTCGACAGCACGCTCGATCTCGTGGTTAAGAATCTCGGGTTTACCATCTCCGTCCATATCGTATTTTACGATTCCGCCAAAATATTCCCTAAGGGCCAGGTAGGACTTGAAATAGCCTTTGAAGGCAGCAGCAAGGTTGCCGGCCTGCTCTGCCTTGATGGCCGCCTTTACGTAGTCAACGGCCTTGTTGCGCGCTTTGTCCAGGCGCTCCTGCAACCTGCGCTGTATCTCTGCCTTGCTGAGTCTCACCAGCATCCAGTATTTTCTCTGTCCCTTGTCCTTCCATCGATCAGCGATCTCTACACCCTCAAGGGTCTGGTCCACGAAAAACTGCGTATCCTGGGCATATGAAGCGTCTTGGCGGGTGGTATCTTTTGTGATGCTGTCGCCCTTGTACAACTTCAAGTTCTTCTCACGAAAGTAATCCGTAATAACTCCCTGTATATGCACCTTCAGGGTGGAGGCGAGTTCAACGTAGGCAGAGTTTCTCGCCTTTTTCCAATCGTTGCCCTCATCGCCGCTCGAGGTCGCAACACCGATACCGACATAGTATCCAGGCATGTTCGGTTGGCTGTTTACCCAGGCTGGAGCTACCCTTGCGGGATTCACCGGCACTGTGTCAACGGGCTTTTTTTCAATCTCCGGCTCCTTGGCCTTGGGCTTAGGGCGAAGTTCATCTTCCGTCACCCGCTTGTGATCTGGCTTTGGAGCGGGCATCCCACGCGCACGTTCCTCGTTGGCCAGGTCGGCGAATGCATCGTCGGATCTCGCACGGATGGCCGCAGCCTTTCGCCTGTCATCAGCTCTCCTGTCCGGCTTCTTGGCACAACCGCTGACCAACAAAGCGGACGCACCCAACACAACAGCCACTTTGACCATATAACGATTCATGTATTCCTCCTGTTTCTGATTTCGTTCTATCCCGTGTTGGACGCTGCGGTGTGCCGGGTGATTCAGAATTACGAACAAAACATCTTCTGAATCAGAACCCGAGCCTGATCCCGAGATTGGCCTGAGCCCCCATCTCGGGTTTGGCGTCTGCCGAAGCAAAAATCAGGGGATTGGTAAAATACCGGCCCACTGCGTTCAGATATACGGAAAACATGGGATGAACATAATACTCGAAGCCTAATATCGCATCGCCACCACCACCAATAAGGGTATCATTCTGCGAATCATCCCCGGTGGAATAATACGAAATGCCTCCACGCAAGCCGATATTCACCACGAAGCTGTTGATATACCATTTCTTACGCAAGCCAATCATTGCGTGGACCAAATTGACCGACTGGCCCGCCAGCTTGCCCACGGCGAGAAAATCACCCTCGAGACCGATCCAAAACTCCGACCAACCAATATATGGTGCCAAGTCGTAGAGGATATATGCACCTCCGCCGAAGTACATGCCGTAATCATCCGAGGAGTTGGGATCCGTGAGATTGCCCATTGTGTATTCAAATATTCCATGCAACCCGAAATCCACCTTCAGCATGGGATATTCGAGCATCATCTCGCCGCCTACGAACTTTCGTGCAACATGCACCTTTTCTGCGTACGAGCCCTTACCCTCTCCGGAACCCTTGGCATCTCCAATTTTTCGGACCTTCACCCAACCGCTTCGGCCCTTTTTGCCAGTTACGTCGTAGTAAGCTACCTCATAGGTGTCATCCAGTTCGAGACCCTCTCCCTTACCCAGCCAAAACTCGACCCCATCGGAAAGCGCTGCTTCCACCGGGGTCTTGAGCTGGAAATCCGGGATCTTTTTCACGCCCATGGCTAGGCGTTTTGCAAGGCCCATGGGCCCCGACAAAGCTTCCACCACCGCCTTGACCCTGGTCCTGGCCTCCAGCTCTGGCATACGACGTTTGTATTCTTCCATGGCCTTTCGCCACCGGGCCATGGCCTGGTTGTATGCTTCAGCTGCCCGCTTTTTCTGTTCATCAGAAGCATTGGCCGCAAGAGACATCCTCTTTGGCTTGGCGGGAGGCTGGATATCGAACGGGGTGAAGCCCTTGGCCGGCATCTCCTTAATTGTGCGAAGGTGGGAGTATCCTTTACCTTTGTCACTGGTAAGATCGGCTTTGTAAAATGCCACCTTGGCATTGACCACGGCCTTGATTCCCGCCACACCTGGTGTGCAATCGAGCCTGGCTGCGGTCTTGGTATCATAGGGGCAAATCATGGGCTTTGTGCGGTAAACAAAAATCTCTATCTGATAGAAGTAAGCGGATTTCATCACCCGATCTATGTCTTCCATATACACCCTTGCCGAGCTGAACTGCGTCTGAAACTCCGCGTCTGCCGCAGCCCTGTCAAAAGCACGCTTTTTCACATACTGGCGCAGGGCCGAGATAAAATCACCCATGGAGCGAAACTTGCTGATGTCGATCTTGTTGTAATCGAAACGCTTCAGCTCCACCTCGCGGCGGATGATCTTTTCTATGGCCGCTCTTGCGTCATCTGGCACATTGAGATTGCCCTCTATCACGGTTCCCAAAAAGGTTATGGACTTTCTGGTGTAATGCTGCTGTGTCTGATCGTTTTTCAGCGACTCTTCGTGCGTAGCCGCCATTACCGAAATTGCCGATCCCTGCAAGACAAGAAATAAAACAATTACAGAATACCTTAGAGTTACATACATATCCTTCCACCTCATCGGATTAGACACGGTTGGCTCAAATCAACCGGGGAAGGTTCCCCCGGTCAGCATAAGTATGACCCGCATGCTACTTGAATTGAACTATAATGGTGTTCCTGTTCTTAGCTACGAATTCGTGCTCGGCTCCACCCATTTTCGCACCGATTCCTTCGTCTATGGCACCTGCGAGTTCAAGGTTGTCCATCTTGCATTGCACCATGAACTCAGCACCTTTGGGAGACGATTTGATCAGCTTTACTCTGCTACAAGTCCTTTTCAATACCGGATTCATTTTCATATCAGTGTTTTTGGGGGCATCGATGAAAAATACCCGGAATCTTCTTCCCTTGGGCGCATCGTCCTTCCAATAATCAGTTATCTGTGGAATGACTTTTCCCATGGCCTTCTGAAGAGCCTCCATCATTGCTGTTCTTTCCTGACCCGCCATATCCTTATAGCGTGCTCCTCCTACTGCAGCTTCAGAAGCAAGCTTACGACCGGTGGTGGTCTCATAGGCTGAGATGCCCACTTCCCAAGCAACGCCTTCACCCTTCTTATCAGGGTTTGCCTCGAATACTAGATAAACATCGGCACCCACTGCGGATGCAATGTTTCCAATTTCATCTTCGTCCGCATCAGCCACCTCGGATATGGACTGAACCATCTTTTGCAAGTCGGTAACAGCGGAGATATCTATGACCTCCCACTTTTCCTTTGTGAGATATGAATTGACCAAGTCCTCCATAATCTTCCGGTATTTTTTCCCCTTTACAGCCTTCGAAGGCAACGCCACGATGGATGGCAAACCAACACTTTCGAGCATATCATCCTTGGACGCGATAATATTCATGTCCACCAGGTCATTCATGAGCTGCTTTTTGAATACCTTTGTGATGATTGTTATATTCACCGACCCATCTGCGTTTTGAGTAACAGACTTTACGCCCTCACCGTTACCGGCTCTTGAACCGACCTTGGGAACCGGCACATATCTATCCAGGTTAGCCATAATCTGTTTCTGATTTGCACGGTAGGCTTGGCGTTCGCCCCTTGCCTGGGCCAGTTTTTCTACAATCATCCACTCCAGGCATCCCTTCCTGGCGTTTAGCATTGCCGCGTCCTTGTCGATTCCCTTGCCACGGCATTTTACCAAGTCGATCATTGCATCCACGCTCTCCACGTATTCTCCAGGCAAAAAAACTTCAGGACCCTGTTGTATGATAACGGTCTTGCCGCATCCTGCTGCGAGTCCAAGGCTAATAACGAAAGCTACCAATAAAAGCATGCTTTTTCGGCTCATGTCTTTCTCCTTTGTTTTTTTCCTTATGTTTTTTAAACCATGATTTATTGATCCAGTTGAATTCATCATCACCTGACAATGGGGCATGATTTCAAATGGCTTGACCAGTGTCAAGACACATCGGCAAATCAAATTCTGAACCGCCAAGTCCTGAATCAGCGAGCCATGATGAATGAACGAACGAAATGTTTGAATCATGCGACTCGATGGCCGGGATTTTCCATTGACCATTCATACAACTCCAGACTATCATTTGCCCTCCTAATCGATGAAAGCGAGCCATATGAAAAACTCCGCAACATTTGACCTACCTGCCGGCCCATTCATTCATTTGATATGGCCGTTGATGCTCTTTTCTGAACTTTTTTTCGGTTGTTCGAAGCACAGCCAACCGCCGGTTCGTCCTGTGGCAGATGGAGGCGTCTCGGTTACAGACGATTTCACACCCCAAGATCAACCCGCGCTGGATTCAGGTCTGTCTGCCTTACCTATGCTGGACAAGGATTCTGTGGAGGGTGTTTTTCGCACAGACCAAAATGGCTCAGGAACCGTGGCTCTGGAAATAGGTAGCGCTCCCAAGGGACACGATATTTCCCTTTCCCGACAATTGGCTGCTGCAAGGGCGCGGGCAAACCTTCTTACTTTGCTGAAATCAAAAGAGTTAGTAAGCAGTAGCACCGAATCCATCCAGGGTGTCACCATTGAGCGGTATTGGATGAGCAAGGGTAGGATTTACGCGCTTGCAAGACTCGAGTTACAAGATCAAAATATTACAAATGATTTGAATGTTCGCGGTTCAACTTCGTCAAATGCTTCCGAGGACAAGGCAAAAGACACCGCGACACCACAAGGAGGAGCGGAAAAATGATCCCCAAACTAACGAGCTATCTTACGGCAATCATAGTTGTTATTGGCCTGGCAACCAATGCTGTCGCCGAGGACAAGAAGGTCATCGCAGTAGGAGAGCCAAGTTCCCTGGGCAGATGTAAATATTACGATGCCAACCTTGCACAAGCCATGATGGTATCGCTGCGCAACTACATCGCCCAGTCGGGGGCTTTCAAGGTGGTCTCCAACCGGCAAATGAAAGCCATCCTGAACGAGCACAAGCTTTCCATGGTGGGATTGGTGGACCCTGAAAAAGCTAAATCCCTGGGAGACTGGCTGCAAGCCGATTATCTGCTGAGCGTGGATTTCATCTGCTTGCCTGAGCACATCGAACTTGCTGTCAATCTGACCGATATAGAAAAGAGAGAAAACGTATTTACCAAGCAATATCCCATGGATCTGAGAAAAACCCGAAGGACCTTGAAAGACCTTACGAAGCTACTGAAACGTTTTGCAAAAACCGGCGAGATGGGCGGCGATGCAGGAGACTCCGAGCTCTTTCAACTGGTTGATTCCAAGGCTTTCCAGGATTCAGTGGAGTATATCGTCAAGAGAATCACCTCAACCATTCCCAAAGCCTACGGAACCATAGAGAAGGTGAACGTCTATGGTGATGAACTGGTGGTAAATATTCGCTACTCCGGATTCAAGCCCTGGGCAGGACTGAAATTCAAAGTCGAACGGGACGGAGAGGAAATCGGCTGGCTGTTTTTGAAAAAATCCGGCAGGGGTAAACTCAAAGCCGGAACCAACGGCGACATGTCAGCGTTCGAAGAAGGCGACAAGATCTCCAGTGAGGAATTCGAGCCGGTCGTCGCCATTGGATATCTTGAAGACGTGGACGAGGGCGAAGACAAGATGGTTGACATGTTCAAAGATCGCATGGAGGAGATATTCGAGCAATCAGATGGTGTTCAGCCAGCCTCGGGAAAAAAGATAAACAGGATACTGAACAGGATGGGCAAAAGGACCCGCAAGAAATATCTTGCCAAGCTGCATAAGGCTGGAGTAGATTTGCTCGTCGTCGGGAGATTTCTCGGTCCCAACAAGAGTAGAAGGTTGGACTTTGACGTGATCAGCACATTTGACGGCAAAAGGGTGAT
>CAYSLH010000009.1:0-42455 GCA_964431605.1 uncultured Myxococcales bacterium | reverse complement strand
GGATTGGTGGATATTGATCCGTGTCCGGTCCTCGTTTTGCGATGTCCTCCGGGATCCTTTTCTCCCTGTCTATATCTGGATATTGATTCCCGCCGTCAGGGCCTGCATCTTGCACGACAGCATTAGACCCGTCGTTGGCACAAGCAGGTGCAATCATCGAGGAACCCGACCAGAACACAATCTGTGCCAAGGTAACAATTACATTTACGGGTTTCATGCAGCATCCTCCCCATCGTCTGAGCGTATCCTTGTGTAGACTTGAAGGTCTTAGTATATCAATTTTTGGTTATTATGGGAAAGTTTTGTGCAAGCGTGAGCCGGGCGCCGATGGCAGCGTCAATCTTTTATTTAACACTAAGTAATTATAAACAATTTATCATAAGTAGTTTATGTTGAAACCATGAACAAAACCGTTCATAAATACTTGTCTGAAATTGGCAGACGTGGTGGCTTGAAAAGCAGGCGTAAGCTTGACGGCGATACTGCGCGGAATATGGTGTGGGTGCGCGAGGCGCGTCGGGCATTCAAACGTTTCAAAACCGCTTGTTTTTGGTCTTACGATCCACACTACGTGGTAACTATTGATGACCTTGACTGGGTAGCCGAACAGTTGATGAAACACGGGGGACGGGATGCCTGGGAGATTGGGGTCAGCTTGTGCCCCTGACTTCTTTCCAGGAAATTCTGGCACAGCTGCTGGCCGGTAATCGTAGCCAAGACAGCTACTTGGCTGGCGGCACTCTCATCGACTGAGATTTTTATCAAGTCTAGAAATCCAAGAGAACTTGGCTGCTTGTACTATGCCCGCGGCAGAAAGACATTCGTAGATCCTACACAGGTTCACGACGACGGGCGGACGGGGGCGGAGGTATTCTTATCCTAGACGCAGACGTTGTCTCTATAAACAAAAAATCTTTAAAGCATAGACTCCCTAAACATGTTAGATTCGTTGCGTTTGTATAAGCCGGGAGGTTGCAGGTGAAAGATGAAAAGCCAGAAGAAAATCGAACCATAACGAAACGAAGTCCTGTCACAGGCGAAGTGCTTGGCGAATTTGCCGTGTGCAGTGAGCGACAGGTTCGACAGGTAGTGGCAAAAGCCCGTGCTGCTTTCCGTCCATGGGCGGATGCGGGACTCAAACATCGCTTGGCCGCAATGGACAGGGTGAAAAATGTCATCCTTCAAAACGCCGAGCAATACGCCAGGCGTATAAGCGACGATACGGGAAAGCCCCTGTTTGATTCCCTTATTACAGAATTGGTATCTGTTCCTTTGTTCCTGGACCACTATCGTAAAAAGGCCAGAAAAATTCTTGCTCCCAGGAAAATTCCAACCCCTATTGTTTTTCAGCATAAAAAATCATATCTGGAGTTTTTTCCAATGGGGGTCATAGGGATAATTTCTCCGTGGAACTTCCCTTTTCAGCTTTCTGTAATACCCATGATTTCGGCTCTCATCGGCGGAAATACCGTTGTTCTCAAACCATCCGAAATAACACCTATTACCGGCGAGATAATCAGGGAAATGTTTTCCGAGGCCCGTATGCCTGAGGGAGTCGTGGAAGTAGTCCAAGGGGATGGATCGACAGGTTCGGCACTGGTGAATTCCGACGTGGATAAGATATTCTTCACCGGCTCGGTGGCCACGGGACGCAAGGTGATGGAGGCTGCTGCATCCAGGCCTATCCCTGTGGAGTTGGAACTCGGGGGTAAGGATGCCATGATCATTTGCTCCGATGCCAACCTGGAAAGGGCTGCCAAGGCTGCTGTTTGGGGAGGGTTGCTGAACGCCGGACAGATGTGTATTTCCGTAGAGCGTATTTTCGCGGTGGAACAAATCCATGACCACTTCGTGGAATTGTTGCAGTCCGAGGTGCAAAGATTGAAGCTAGGGGGTCCGCAAGAAGATGCCGACATGGGACCCATAACGTTTTCCAGGCAGATGGATACCATTATAAGGCATATAAACGATGCGAAATCCTCCGGAGCAAAAATAATTACAGGAGGCCACCAGGCAGATAGGCCGGGAACCTTTTTTGCTCCCACCATATTGGCCGATGTAACAGTGGACATGGAGATATACCGCGAGGAGACTTTCGGCCCGGTGCTTCCTGTCATAAAGGTCAAGGACGAGGACGAAGCCATACGGTTGGCCAATGACCACAAGTACGGTTTGAACGCGAGCGTATGGAGCGCGGACCTGAAGCGTGGACGCAGATTGGCATCGAGACTTGAATGTGGGCAGGTGATGGTAAACGATGTGGTCTCATCCGTGAGCAACCCGGCCCTTCCTTTTGGTGGAATAAAAAACTCTGGCATAGGACGCTATCACGGTCCTGACGGCCTGCTTGCATTCATGCACTCAAAGGCCATAATGGTGGATCCTGGCAAAGTAAAGCATGAGCCTTTCTGGTTTCCGTATGCTGGAAAATATGACGATGCTTTACAGGCTTTCCGGGCTCTGGTACAGGGAAGACTCTTGGGAGTTATCGGGCCACTCAAACGCATGAACAAGATAAATCGACATCATGGATAGAAAAATACCTGAGAACCTGGAATCTATCAGAAACAGACTGGCAGGAGGCAAAACCTGTCGAGTGCTCGGTCTGGGAGATTCTTTGACATATGGCTGGGAAGTGAATCGCGGTTTTTTTGATAGGTTCTGTGATGCTTTGACCCAGAGATTTCCAATCGCCGATGTTCAACGCATCAATGCTGGAATTCCTGGAGACACCGCATGTGGCGGACTTGCGCGCTTGGATGAACTCATGGCAACAAAACCTCACTTGGCCACGATCCAGTTTGCCATCAACGATTGCTTCGGCATGGTAGAACTGGAAAAATTCACGGATTGCATGAGAAACATGTCAACACGTCTTGTCTCGTCCGGTGCCGCTGTGGTCCTGTGTACCTCTTGCTCCGTATCTCACTTGGACGAAGCACAGGACCTAGCGCCTTTTTACCATGCCATCGCTCGACTGGCCCAACAGTTGGATCTGCCTTTGGCTGAGTTGCACGATTACTGGGAGGCGCATGCTGGCATAACCGAAGAGCTTTTCGGCTGGGACGGTATTCACCCAACGGACCAGGGACACGAAATAATGGCACAGGGACTATTGGCGACCGTACTTGGTGATGAAAACTAGATCCAACAGTTGCCATGTGCGTCCAATGAAGTAAACAAGGAGTGAACATGAAAGCCATACTAGTATTGACGACTTTGGTCGTGATTGCAGGCTGCAAGGGACGAGAACAGAACTCAACCAATAATCCCACAAATGATGCAGACGCCACGAGTCAACCTCAAACACCAAAGGCGCCGAACCAGCAAGTAGAAGAAGATGATTCCGGAAAGGAAAAATTCGATACTCCCAAGCCAGAAGGTAAGATGGACAATGGGCTTAGACAGGGTCAATGGACATTTTTTCATTCCAACGGCAAAAAGGCGGCACAGGGAGAATACAAGGACGGGCTGAAAAACGGGAGATGGATATTTTGGTATGACAATGGCGAGAAAACAGCCGAGGGTTCTTTCCGAATGGGGAAAAAGGTCGGCCAATGGATCGACTTCGACGAGAAGGGAAAAGAGGTCTCCAGGCAAACTTATGTAGACGGTGTAAGGGTATATAAGTAAGCTTTTACAGGTTGGACCATCCCTTTTTGGACCTTATCCATAAAACGAACATGAGGCCCGCGCCGACGAAGGCCACGGCCATGAACATCATGAGAATGGCGTTTAGATCGCCGTTATGAACTTTGTACAACCAGCCAATGAGTTCTTCCTGAAATATGGGACCGATGGACCCCATGCCGTTTATCAAGCCTGCGGCCACCAGCGCGCCTTTGACAGACCCAACGTCTATGGCGCCTACTCCTGAAAGAAGCGAGTCGGGCCCATATAGCATGAAACCACAGAAACCCATGGTCACGGCAAATGTCACAGCAGAAGCCGCACCCCACAGGTACATGGCCACGAACGACATGGCCATGCCCACGAGCATGAGCAAACTCAGAAAAGCCCTCCGTCCTTTGAGCCATCTGTCGGAGAGGTAACCCGCCAAAATCACACCGACAAAACCACTGATATCGAACACGGTGGACACATACCCTGCATCGTCCCCTTGCAGGCCGAGGTTGGAAGACAGGAAGTAGGGCGTCCATGACCAAAGAGCATACCTGAGAAATTTTATACAAAAATATATGGCGCCCATCATCAACACCGTGAGCACCACCTGCCTGTTCCAGCCAAGCCCGGTTTTTACGCCAGTAGGAGCGTTCGAGCCTTTCTCCTCCGGTTCGTCTTCATCCTTGACAGGCTCGAGCCCCACGTGCTCCGGGGTGTTGGGATGAAGCCATGCTACTAATGCCCACACTGACAAAAGCACCATGGATGCGCCGAAAAAAGACCACCTCCATCCAAGGGCACCCAGGATAAATGCGGCAAACGATGTTGCAACCAAAGAACCCACCTGATAACAGGTAGACCAAAGTCCCAGGATGGAACCCCTCTTTTTCCTTGTGAACCAACAACCCAGGCTTCCTATGCAACCGGGCCAACCTGTTCCTTGGGCCATGCCGTTTATGGCCATGAAAACCAGGATGGTCCAAAATCCGTTTTGTATTCCAAAAGCCACGTTGCACGACAGTGATATTCCCATACCTAGCAAGAGCAACAGCTTGGGCCCTAGTTTTCTGCCGAAATACGCTGATGAGAATTGACCGATTGCGTAGCCCACCAGGTATGCGGTTCCGATGTGAGCAAGGTCCGTGCTGGTAAAAGACAATTCTTCGGCCAGAGGCTTTTTTACGACATAGAAAGCTTTTCGACAAAAGTAATAGCCGAAGTATGCCATCCAGGTGGAGATGAGTATTTTGGCTTGAAAGATCCTCAGGCGTGGAGCGTCTTTGGAACGGGATGACACGGTGCTCAATCACTTTCCAATTGAGGTAGTACGAGATGTTGCAACCAGTTGCCAAATTCCGTCTGCCTGGTGTCGGCATCGAGTACATCGTCGTCTATGTCCAGTTGCCAACGCAAGTCCTTGCGTTGAGGTTCTTTGGACAGGGCCTCCATCTTGGTTACATACTTGACGAGTGAATCGTGGTCTTCAAAAAAATTCTCGCCAAGCAATTTGGATTCCCGTGCGATGAACAAACGTGCCACCTCGAACAGGTCGTATTCAGGGTGATACTGGGTAGCCCAGAATTCACCCGCCTCGTGCCTGATGGCTAAGGCTTGCACCCTGGTAAAATCATTAGTGGCAAGAAGCTCCGCGCCGGTTGGAAGTTCAGTCACCTGGTCCACATGGGATATGAAGCCTGAATATACCTCGGGTTTGCCCTGCATGAACGGGTGGGCCTTGCCCTTTGTGGTCAGATGGACCTTGCGTGCCAGGCCCATCTCTCGTCCCAGTGGATTGGCCTCCACCTTTCCACCCGCTGCGACAACAGCCATTTGAAGTCCCCAACACGATCCGAATTGAGGAGTGCCTACTTCATAGGCCTTTTGAGCAAGGGGGATTTGCCTGGTAACTCTTTCATCGTCATCGTGATAAATGGTCAGGTTGCAACCGGTCCACAACACTCCTGCGTATTGCTCTGGTCCCATGCCGTCCGGCAGTTCAGGAGTATCGGAGGGGAACCATACCGAGTATTGAGCTTCAGGCAAGTGACGTTGTAGCATTTGGGCATACAATCGCCATGCGTGTTTCATCCCGGCCTTGTCAAAGTCATCCCTGCTGGACTTGGGGTATCCATCAACTATCAGAAAATTCGCCTTGTTCATTACTGGGTTCTCCTAAATAGCATTGGTCACGATTCCATGGATGAAATGATGTTTTGCAGGTCTGAATAGTCGCTACATATGGCATCGGCCACAGTGTCGTCACTGCCCCTGTCCACTGCCGCAGTCATAAAAATAGCCTTGGCTCCAACTGCCTTCGGGCCAAATACGTCCTTGTCCTCCCTGTCGCCGATGTGTACGAGTTGTTCGATATCACAGCCTGCCAATTTTGCAGCCCGGTGAAATAACTCAGGGGTTGGCTTTGACATGCCTGCCTCGTCGGAAAACAAAAATCCGCTGAAGTATTTTTCCAGGTCGTACTTTGCCAACATTTTTCGCAATGCCCATCCCGGAGAAAATACCGTATCGGAGATAACCAACAGAGTGTAACGAGATGAAAGGTCTCGAATGGCCTGGGCCACTCCAGGCACCAACTCCGGGCTGACTTCGAGTTCCATGGTCTCGTGGGCCCTGACCAACTCCAGTAGGTCGTTTTTTTCCAGAGTGGTCTTTAGTCCTTCCAGTACAAGCATGAGTCTTTCGAGGACGGACCATGTGACATGTTGTTTGTACCAAACCATTCTGAAAGCAGCGTCCGCCGTGTCATAGGCACAATCCACCAGTGCTCGTTCCACTGGGGTCTGTTTGGAAATATACCTATGAACCAATTCCCTTCGTGCCACGGGTTTTGGTTCGAGTCCTGCTGCCGCCCTCTTGGGTTCGTCCGTATCGTCTGCGAAAACCGTGTCCCATAAGTCGAATGATACAGCTTTGATAGTCATGGTCGCAATCCTACCATGCTGCTAAAAACAGCGATCTCATGTCATGTTCATCACACGGTCGCGGGTTGGACATATGACATCCGTCCTCCATGGCCTTTTGGACCAAGTCATCGATGTCGGATTCTTTAACCCCTACTTGGCTCAGCCCGGCCTTTAGTCCAAGGCGAACCAGGAGATCATCCACTGCCCTGATCGCTCCTTCAGGCGATTGATCCTGTGCTCCCATGGCTCGGGCTATGTCGGCTACTCGTTCCGGAACCTGTTGTGCATTGAAGGCCAAAGCGTGTGGCATCATCAGAGCATTGGCAAGCCCGTGGGATACACCTGATACCGAAGACAGGGGATGGGCCAACGAGTGGATCACTCCGAGGCCCTTTTGGAATGCGACCGCACCCATGGTTGAAGCCATCATCATCTGTCTCCTGGCTTGCTCGTCATTTCCATTCTCCGCCGCTTTTACCAGGTTGGCAGACACCATGGATATGGCCTGTAAGGCAATTCCGTCCGCCATGGGGTGGTAACCTTTCGAAAGGTACGCCTCTACGCTGTGGCTCAAAGCGTCCATTCCCGTCTCAGCGGTTATGCGTGCAGGAAGTCCATATGTCAGAGTCGGATCGCACACCGCTGCGCGTGGCATGAGCCTTGGAGAAAACAGTATGACTTTCCTGCCGGCTGCTCGAACGGTGATGACTGCAGAGCGACTCACCTCCGAGCCTGTCCCTGCAGTTGTTGGGATGGACAAGAGAGCTGGTAGCGCACCCGTGATCTTTGCGTCTCCTCCCTTGAGATCGTCATACTCTTCCAGGGGCTCGTGATGATTGACTCGGATCTGTATTGCCTTGGCTGCATCCATCGGACTGCCGCCACCGAGGGCGACGATGCAATCGGCCCTGTGCTCTGCAAATTCCTTTGCCCCTTGTTCAACCTGCTCGTCTGTTGGATTGGGTGAGACCTGTGAAAAAATTTTTACATTCAGGTGGGCTTCTTCCATTATGTTTTTAATCTGCTCCGGTATGGGCGTATTCAAAAGTCCCATGTCGGTAACTAAAAGAGGACGTTTTGAGCCCATGGATACTAGTTCTCGAGGCAGGTCATCTAGGACATGTTCGCCAAAAAATATTCTCGTTGGAAAATTGAATTTTGTTTTCATCTTTGTTCCTCCTCGATGATCTTTTGCGGTATTGTCCACTCCAGCCCTAATTCCACCAGCTTGCCTTCCGGTGGATTTCCCGAATCCATGTCCCAACCCAGCATGCCATAAAACTCCCGGAGCATTCCGGGAAAACGCTCTCGATTCACGTGTCGGCCCTTGGAAGGCCCGTCGGGAAGGGGGGCGAACAGGCGCTTGGGCAGCTTGTCGTGCTCGGCACTAAAACCTCGCTTGGCGTTTATTTGCCGCTGCATGGTGAGCCTTCGCTCGCCGCACTTCATCAACTCCCACATGCTCATCTGCCAACCGGTGGTAGCGGCCAAGAGATCCTCCAGGTCACGATAGGAGAAAAGGTTACCAGGGCCCCAACAAAACTGGCACAGGCTGAGATTGTCCAGCAGGCTGTAGTATATTTGCGAGTACACGGTCATGCGCACTTTTGGTAGTCCCTCGGATGCGGCGTCTCCCTGTCCTATGATACCGAGTGCTTTGCAATCTTCGCCACCAGAGGCGAGGAGCCAGTCGTGCTCGGAACTCTGATGGTCCGGGCCGATTGGGCAGGCTGCGTACATGAGCGCCAGGGATGGTTTGACCTGTGGCATATGTACTGCAAGCCCCTGGTCTTTTACATGTATCGCATATGGCTCTACCTCTGGGCCAAATTTTTTGATAAAGGCGGAAAATCCCTCGGCTAGTATGTCGCCGATACCTTTTCTCTGGCCGACCATATCGATTAGATCGAACAAGCTCTCAGCACTGCCCCATGAAAGCTCAACACCCCCCAGGTCGTCTTTGGAGATGATGCCGTGTTCGTAACACTCCATGGCCATGGCTGCCAAGCCGCCCATGGTGATGGTGTCCATGCCATACTGGCCACACATCTGGCTTGCATGGGCAACGGCTGCTGCGTCTGTGATGTCGAGATTGGACCCAAGCAACCCGAGGGTCTCGAATTCCGGTCCGCCCAACTCGTCTGTCAGGGGATATGGCTTTTGAGCGCGTACTACCTTGCGACAACGTACTACACAGCCGTAGCAGGTGGATGATCCTGCGCCAAGCTCGTCTTCGAAATAAGAGCCATCGAGTTTTTCGTGCTCAGGGTGAAATGACCTGGAGTGGTTTCTCGTAGCCAAGTTGCCGACCGATGCTTGGTTGTTTACCACGCCAGGAGTACCATACTTGCGTAAGGTGGCTGGAAAACCAGCATCAGGGAGTCTTTGGTTGGCCTTGCGGGCGAGGATTTTGAGGAGATCCGGATCTGCGAACGGTACTTTTTCACTTGCTTTGATGACGACAGCTTTTAGGTTTTTTGATCCCATTACCGCGCCGAGTCCTGTGCGCCCGAACACGTCATTATGGTCCACCATGACACTTGCAAAGCGAACGAGCCTCTCTCCGGCCGGACCGCACTGGGCTATACAAAGACCCTTTTTGCCTAATTCGGATTCCAGTTTTTCCAGAACCTTGGTGACTGGTCTGGTCCATAGATGAGAAGCATCCAGTAGCTGTACTTCGCCAGGTCGAATATAGAGGTAGACTGGAGTGGGGGATTTGCCGGAGATGACCACAGCGTCGATACCTGCGCGTTTTATGGCAGGCCCGATGTTTCCGCCGCTCTGGCTGTCTGCCACCATGTGTGTTATGGGGCTCAACGCGCTCATGCAACATCGGCTCACACCTGATACGGCTGCCCCTGTTGTCACCGATGGTGCTAAGGTCAGAACGTTTCGCGGCGCTAGTGGGTCTGTGTCAGGTTTGGTCATCTTCAATAAAAAATATGCGCCGAAGGAGCCTCCTCCCAGGTACTTCCTGTAGAAATCCTCATGAAAAGTTTTGACCTCCGTACTTTTGGTCGTCAGGTCGACAAATAGTATCTTCCCGTGAAATCCATTGGACATCGAGTCGTCTCCTGTATCTTGTCATGCAATAGATCGTCTAATCAGGTCCAGGGCATAGTATGACGCCCATGCACGAAGCGAATCCCGCCCAAGGTTTGGAAAGCTCTTGAGGGTGGTCTTGCATGTGTGTTCGTCGGCCATGGCGAACCACACGGTCCCGATTGGTTTGTTCTCAGTACCGCCTCCTGGTCCGGCGATTCCCGTAACTGCAACCGCTATGGACGAGTTAGCCCTTGCCCTTACCCCCTGAGCCATGGCCTTTACGCACTGCTGGGATACGGCTCCATGCTTTTCGATAATCTCGCTTGGAACATTGAGCATTACTGACTTGGACTCGTTGGAATAGGTCACAGCGCTGAGTAAAAAAACCTCTGATGCCCCTGGCACATCGGTCAGTAGCTTTGCTACGAGTCCACCAGTACAGCTTTCGGCAACAGCCAAGGTCATGTTTTTATCTTTCAGAAGATCGAGCACGACCTCGGCCATGGGTTTTTCTCCGTTGCCGAACAGGAACCGTCCTATTCTTTGCCTGACCAGGTCTTGAGCCATCGTTAATGCTTTTTCGGTATCGTCCGTGTCGAGCCCGGTCATCCTGAGCTTTATATGAATCTCCGGGAGTGCGGCCCTGAAGCCCAACCTAAGGCCTTTTATCTCTGATTCCAGGTCACCCAGCATCTCTGCCAGGAGGCCTTCTCCTGCGCCGAAAGCTCTCAATGTCACGGTGGTCGCTTGGGTGTTTTGTCCAAGAGAAGTTGCATGTTGCAAAAGCCTGGGCAGCACGCGGTCTTTCATCATGGGCTTGAATTCTCTTGGAGGGCCGGGAAGACAGAACAGGAGTTTGCCGTCGTCCGTGACAGCAATGATTCCAGGGGCCGTGCCATGGGGGTTTGGAATAAACTCGGCATTTTCAGGACGCCTGGCTTGTCTTGCCTGGTTTGAGCTGAATTTGATGCCCATTTTTTTGAAAAGCGTTTTCAGTTCCAGTACGAAATTTTCATCCGTCTCCACTGGTCGAGACAAAACAGCGCTTACGGCATCCACCGTTCTATCGTCCAGGGTGGGACCAAGCCCACCGCATATTATTACCACATCCGCATCACGTACCGCGTCGTGGATGGTTTCTTGAATCTCTTTTGGCTCATCACCGCAAGTATATCGTCGATAGATGCTAAACCCGTTGTCATCGAGCAGTTCGGAAGCAAAAGATGCATTGGTGTCAAGTACTTCTCCCCGGAGGATCTCTTCGCCGGTGGATACCAGGCTTACTCGAAAGAAGTTGTCACACATGTGGTTTCCTTTTTGCAAGATGGTCTTTGAGACATTGATTTTCATCCATGCTAGTGGAGGCGGATCCCCCTGTCAAAAGCGTTTTTGCGTGCCTTGGTTCAAAGATATTGAAAAGGGTTAATTGCTGAATACAAACGGATGAAAAGTTGTTGAACAAAAATGCAAAGTCTCCATCTGCACAATATCTACTGCAGGATTTCAGTCAGAATATCAAATCGCTCGAAGGGCGGCATGAGGCAGGCGCCTGAAAACAAGGACTTTGCCAGCTCGAGCATTTTCTTAGACTGTCTGATTCCTTCTTGGATCGGTTCATCGCTCTTTTTTATTTGGCTCATTACTGGGTCGGGTATCGCAATTCCCGCCACTTTTTGATGAAGAAACATGGAGTGTCTATACGACAACAAAGGAAGTACCCCCATTATGACAGGAACCTTAATGTTTTTTGTTGCTTTGTGGATGGCATAGGCTGTCTTTTCATCATATACCGGTTGGGTAACTACAAAGGAAGAACCAGCCGCAACTTTTTTCGCAAGCCTTTTTATTTCATGATCGAGTCCATTTATTTCAGGTCTGAAGTCCAAAACTGCGCCCGCTTCCAGTCCTGAGTTTTCTACTATGGCAATTAGTTGAAAAACGTCGATATCTCCTACCGTCACCGCTGAATGTTTCGATTTTAGGGCTGATGGATCTCCTGTCACTGCGATGAACGTATTGATGCCAAGCGCCTTGGCGCCCCAGATTTCACTTTGTAATCCCAGGCGGTTCTTGTCTCGCGTGGTCAGATGCAAGATTGTCGGTTTGTTTGTGGCCTTTTTGAGAAGATACGAAAAAGCCAGGGCTGACATCTTTGGTTTAGCCACTGGATTCGAAGCCACACTGAAGGCATGGAATGGAAGAGAAGAACATTGGGTGAGTTTTGAAAGGAGTTTTTCAGGATCATCGCCAGATGGAGGTACAACCTCTATGGTCACTATAAACTCATTTCGGTTTGAAAAAATGGAATGCATTTTTTATTTGTAAAATTATCACCTGGTTGTGTTGATCGTTTTCAATAAGCCTTCGCAAAAATCACCCTATTATGTGACTCACCACCGCAAAATGGGCACTTTCCTTGCTCTTGCTCAGCATCAAAAGGAATACACCTTATCGTTGCCTTGGTCTCATTTTGTATTCGCTCTTCGCATTCTCGATTTCCGCAATGGTGGGCCATCAGGAAGCCTCCCTGCTCTTCGAGCTTTTTCCTGAAGGTCTCCTCGTCATCCACCTGGTAGGTGTTTTCGTCTCGATAAGCCTTGGCCCGGTCAAAGAGGTCTTGCTGAATCTTTTCCAGGAGCTCCTTCAAAGTTTTTTCCAGGCCTGCCTGGGGCACTGGGAGTTTCTCCCCCGTATCCCGTCTGACCAATACGACCTGGTCGTTTTCCATGTCCCTTGGGCCTAGTTCGATCCTTATGGGAACACCCCGTTGCTCCCAGTGATGGAATTTCCATCCTGGGCTCAGGTTTTTCCGTTCATCGATTTCCACTCCTCGACCAAGCCCGGTTTGCTCTGCTATCCTTTTGGCTGCTGAGATCATTTTTTCCGGGTCGGTTTTCTTGGCAAGTATGGGCACCACAACCGCCTTGGTGGAAGCAAGCCTCGGTGGAATCACCAGCCCCTTGTCGTCCGAGTGGGTCATGATTAGAGCGCCAATAAGACGGGTGCTCACTCCCCAGGAAGTGGCCCATACGTATTGACGTTTTCCTTGCTCGTCCTGGAACGTTACGTCGAAAGCTTTGGCGAAGTTCTGTCCCAGGTGGTGGGATGTGCCTGCCTGCAGGGCTTTTTTATCCTGCATCATGGCCTCGATGGAGTATGTGTGTTGTGCGCCGGCGAATTTTTCCCGTTCGGTTTTCCGTCCGCAAATCACGGGGATAGCCAGGGTTTCCTCCGAGAGTTTTCGATATATTTCCAGCATTTGCCTTGCCTCTTGTTCCGCCTCTTGCTCAGTGGCGTGGGCTGTGTGGCCCTCCTGCCAGAGAAACTCGGTGGTGCGTAAAAACAGCCTGGTTCGCATCTCCCATCGCAGCACGTTGGCCCATTGATTTATCAGGAGAGGCAAGTCCCGGTGGGAAGATATCCACTTTCGGTACATGGACCAGATGATGGTCTCGGACGTGGGCCTGATATACAGGGGCTCTTCTAATTTGGTTCCTCCACCATGAGTCACCACTGCGCACTCTGGTGCAAAGCCCTCTACGTGCTGGGCCTCTTTCTGAAAGAAGCTTTCAGGGATCAACAAGGGAAAGTATGCGTTGACATGACCAGTCTCTTTGAACATGTCATCGAGGGTCCGTTGGATATTTTCCCAAAGTGCATAACCGGTAGGTCTTATGACCATGCAGCCTTTTACCGGACTGTAATCTGCCATCTGCGCGGCCTGTATGACATCGAGGTACCACTGGTTGTAATCCTTGTCTCGCGGGGTAATTTTACCTTCCTGCTTCTTGCTCATTTGCCGTGACCTCAATAAGTGAAAGTGTGGGATTAGTGCATTAAGGAAATGTAGGCTACGACGATCAGGGCTATGGCCGTAAGCAGCACTACAAGCTTTGCCACCGGGTCCATGCGAAGGGATTTATCCAGTGCGTACAAACGATCTTTGTCCGCCGGTTGCGCCTTAACCAGGGCTTGTTTTATCAACCTTCTGGCTGCCAACACGTTTCCGTTCGACACCAGGGCGCTCGCCTTGGATATGACATTGGTGATCTCGTCGCCAGGCTCTTTGTCTTCAGTGTGTATTTGTTTTTCCGTATCCATCTGGTTACGGAGAATACGACTTGATCTTTACGAGGTCAACACCAACATACACTACGGACAGCCATAAGAGGGATTTGCCTGTACCCAGCCACCGGTAATGATAGAATGTGTCTATGATTCTGGACCTGAACAAAACGATACCAGGAGCAGGGCTACTTGGGAAAGTCATCTCGCACTTTTTGAATCTTTGGGGCTTGGGTGGAGAACTGACGAAGGGGTTATATGTGAAGTTTTCCCCAGCGTCCTGTCAAGAGCATGAAGAGCAGGCTGCTTCAAAAGACGGACCCGAACAGGAGTTTTACCTGTTTTTGAATAAATCCGTATGTAATGCTCACTGTATTTTTTGCTCCAGAGGACGAGATGAATGGCAGGAAAAAGTAAGGCAGGAAATCAAAGGATTCGATTATGATGCAGAGCTGAGGTCCATCGAAAACAAGCTGAAGGAGTTCCAACTCAAACAAGTATTTCACCTTGGTGGTCATGAGCCGTCCATTTATCCTACCCTTTTACCCATTGTTAGTGCGGCAGCCAATGCCGGGTTTCGGCAGATAGTAATGGAGACCAACGGGATAGCTTTGGCTGATTCCGTCCTGGTGGACGAGCTGGTAAGTGCCGGGCTCACGGAGGTTCGCCTTGCAGTGTACGGGATAACGAGCCATGTTCATGACTCTATTACCGGTGTCGATGGATCGTATCTGTTGCTTCAGCAAGCCGTTTCCAACCTGAGGAAAAGACGGGTGCGCATTCGGTTGAAGACAGTTGTGCTTCGTCAGAACCTGCACGAAATGGGTGAGCTATTGTCTCGAGACAGAAAGATGGGCTGCGGCCTTGTCATGCCATCGTCGCCGGACTTGAAAGAATACGAGCGGTTGTGTCCAAAGCTATCTTCGATTCCGCCTGAAATACTGGATCGTATAGGAGACTTGTACCTGCCTTGCGTGATGCCAAAACGCAAGAAAGGAGTTGAACCATCGTCTCAGGACCGGGAAGGATTTGCTGTATTGAAGAATGGACATGTCATACGTCAAGGTGACAACGGGTATATGTCCCTGGAACAGCAGTTACAGCAGAAAATATTTCTCGACCGTTGCAGTGAGTGTTCCATGCGCAAAAAATGTACAGGGATTTACACCATGTACTGGGAGTTGTTTGGTAAGAAAGAACTTGGGGAGACCCCATAATCTATAGCTTGGTACGCGATAGTATCCAGGTGCCAATCGTAAAACACGCAATACCCACTCCCAGGAGAATGGATAGAGACGGCAGCATCTGGGCATAGGTGAAATCCCGCCAGATAGCTCCCTCCAGGGCCAGGATGCCCCACTTGACAGGGCTCAAAGAGCTTATGGATTGCATCCACGAGGGCATGAAAGCCAAGGGCATCATGCAACCGCCGAACATGGCCATCACCAGCAGTATGGCCCAGCCTGCCCCGGACACGGCGCGCTCTGTTTTTCCCAGGACGCTGATTAGCATCATGATTCCGACAAAGCCAAGGGATACGGCCACTACTGCCACCGATGCTTTTACCGGATCAGGTAGCTGCACCTTCAAGAGGGTGACCCCGATGAATAGCAAAACAGCCGAGGTGCTTACACAAGCGATGAAACATGCCAAGCCCTTACCCGCCAAAATCTGCCAGAATCGAAGAGGGGAGAGCATGATGCGAGTAAGAGTGCCTGACGTGCGTTCGCTCACCAATGAGATGGCAAAGGCGGTGGCGCAGGCGATAAGAGCCCAGAGTATGCCAGAAGGAAAGGTGATATCGAATGAGCTTCTGGGCTGTGTGCGCTCTTGCAGAACGGACACTGTCTTTATATGCATATTTGCCAGCGGCCCTGATGAGCCATAGGTCTTTGCGTCGACCTTGTCCAGAAAATCCATGGTGTTTTCCAAAAAGGCCTTGAGTACCATGTCCTGCTGTGTGTCACCCATGCCAGAAGCTGTCAGATCATCCAGGCTGCTTTTTACGAGCTTTCGCATGCTGTCTGGCTTGGAGAAGATGTCTTGTATGGACTCGAACCATTTTTGTACGAGTATGCCCTGTAGCATGGACGTGGCAGCCGACTTTGATGGATCTGCTCCCACCTCTATGGGGAGGCTATGTCCTCCTCCAAACTTGATCTTTCCAAATCCTGGGAGCAAGTGGACAAATGCGTCTACCTTGCCAGATCGGACTTTCTCCGTGGCATCCTTCAGGGACATGCTCTGCACAGAAAGTGCCTTTGTATCTTGGAGCTTTTGTATGAACTTTTTTGCCCTGGCGGATCCGTCGTCGTCAGCAACGGCAACATCGATGTTCTGAGCTCCACCTCCTGAGTACAATGAACCAAACAACAGGGCCATCAAGAGAGGAAATCCGAGCACCCAGAACATACCCATTCTGTCTCGCCACAGGAGGCGAAGATCCTTTGTCGCCAAGAATAAGATTGCTCTCATCTGTCTCTGAGCTTCCTTCCTGTAAGATTTAGAAAGACCGACTCCAGATCTGCCCGGTCCACCTTGAGCTTTTTTATCTTCACGCCGCCCGATACGAGCTTTGCCACAACCTCCATGGGTTCGTGTGTACTGACTTTCAGGACCATGCCGTCAATCTTGCCCGGCAGGGAGGCAGGGTCTGGGGGCAACTTTGCCAATAAAGCCTCTACCAGAGATTCTCCTGCGTGGGTGGTAATGAGCTGATCCACTGTATCCATGGCCAGGATTTTTCCATGGTCTATTATAGCGACCCTGTCGCAGAGACGCTCTGCTTCTTCCATGTAGTGAGTGGTGTAGATTATGGTCCTGCCCAGTTCCTTGAGCTTTTCTATGCTGTCGAATATGTGATTGCGTGATTGCGGGTCCACACCCACGGTGGGCTCGTCAAGTAAGATTAGCTCAGGATCGTGCACCAGCCCGCAAGCCATGTTCAGACGACGTTTCATCCCACCGGAAAATGTCTTGACCCTGTCAGCTTTTCTGTCTTGTAGCCTGGCGAAATCCAAAGCCCAATCTATGCGTGTCTTAAGTCGCTTTCCTCCTAGGCCAAAAAGCTTTCCGAAAAAGGAGAGGTTTTCTTCTGCTGTCAATTCATCGTAAAGCGACAGTGCCTGCGGCGCTACTCCAATTTTTTGAACCACTCGTTTTGCGTCTTTTGTCGTGCTGAGTCCATCCAAGCTGACAGAGCCGGAATCGGGAGACAACAAACCTGTTACGATGGACAGGGTGGTAGACTTGCCAGCACCATTTGGGCCAAGCAGTCCAAATGTCTCCCCCCTGCCAACTTCGAACGATACTCCGCAGACCGCTTTGATTTCTCCGAATGTTTTATGCACATCCTTGACAATTACATAAGTATCCATGGATGAATTGTTACAAGATTACAAAATGTATTCAATGAACTTCTGGAGTGAACAGAACATGGAACTGTCATCTACCGATCGTTTGCTCTTCTCATCATGAATTGTAAACATTAGAGAAAACTGCTAAAAGTACTAAAGCTAGTCAAGTGGAAACGATATAATGATTGATTGGCTCAACTACTTGAAAAGATTGACCTATTTGTGACAGAATCATGACTGGCAAGTCGAAAAGCGAAGGGTCGTCGGCCTTTGTGTTCGAGCTTGGTACGAAAGAAAGGGTGTTTCATGAACCGGAGAGATTTTCTCAAGCTGCTGGCAGCCACCGGGGCTTTGTCTGGGATGGGGGGTTGCATTCTCGATGACGGTGCAACAACGATTCCGCCCCGAAAAAATCCAAAGATCGATTTCGTCCCACGTGCTGGTGATGCCTCTCTTACCCCATACCTTGTCATGCCCCGGCTGGATGCCTACCATCCGGACGACCCAGAGTGGAACGACTGGGCCGGTGCAGCCTGGACTGATGTCAATCATCCACCTCATGGTTTCTGGTTTTTCATTCCCGATAAAGGCGGCTCGACTGATGTGATCGTACCTGTGATCAACCTCGGCAATACAAGCACCTATCACCTCATCGTGGAGGTTTGGGAAGGTCCGTACGCCGATACCTTCTCTCTGAGCGAGGGTCAGTTGCGAGACCGCAAGGGCCCCTTTACCCTGCATCCGGGTATTATCACCGGCTATCGCCTTACCTTCACTCGCATGTTCGATTCGGGCCAGTCCGCAGCCATTTGTTACGATCCGTTCCACGATCCCATACACTCCATATCGGCGATGGGAAGAAATTCACCCGATCGGAAGAGTCTTGGCAACTGCTGGGGGATTATACCTCCCCACTATCCAGGCTCGTACTGAACCCTTACGACAAAGGATTAAAAATATGCCGAAGTATGGAATTCACACCACCGTCGTGCAAGACACCATCGCAGTCTCACAGTCAGCGGTCAAGGATCTACTCGAGCAGCATCGCGGTACTAGCCTGCTGGGCTCCATAGGGCCGGACCTGCTGTTTTTTTCGCCCGAGTACGGGGCCTTCAACTTCATCATGCAGGTGGCGCAGAATCTCAAGCAGGTAAAGAAAACCTTTGGACAGGTGCTCGATAGCATCGACAAGGTGTTACAGCCTATCGAAGATGCGCTGGAGCAATTGGTCGAACCAATAGACGAAGCGGTTGAGACGGTGGAGAAGGTCCTGCCGCTGGAGTGTATCTCCGGGGTGGTCAACGACGTCAAGAGCGCTTCCTCGACCTTCGAGAAGGCATTGCATGAGACCCTTATGGTAGGCATGGAAGAGGGCGTTGACATGATCGACGATGCCGCTGACCTGCCAAGCTTCTCTCACATGATGTTCGACAAACTATTCACTCCAGGACAGCAGAAAGGGCAGAGAGAATGGAACTGGTACTGGTTCGATATGCTGCACTATCGCAACAGCGGCCTGTTCGCCAAGAACCTGGTGCGTCTGGCATCGAGCGACATCCAGCAGGCTTATGCACTCGGGTACCTAAGCCACGTCGCTACCGACGTGGTGGGCCACGCCTTCGTCAACCGTATCGTCTGCGGTCCATACCGCTTACATCCCCAACGGCATGTGGTTATCGAAAACTTCATGGACTCTTTCCATTACTTTCAGCGCAACGGGGTGAGTGTGAACAGGGCGTTTTACCGGGACCTGCTTTCTTCCATGAGGGCCGATGGCGTGTGCGAGGTCGACGAATACTCGGAGTACGTGGAGAGCTTCAACCCGGAGCTGCGCGATCTCATATATGAAGCTTTCCGTGCCACCTACCCAAACCAGCCCACCACCAAGGGTGATCCTAATCCTCCCAGGCCCGACTACCTTACCAAACAGGACATAGAGACTACCTTCATCAATTTTTACAACACCATGGCCTACCTGCGCGATGCATACGTGGAAAAGCCGGAAGGCTTGGACGAACGCTACGCCAAAGTGGCCGACACCCTGAACGACATCCTGGCCAACTTCGAGTCTCCTCCGTCGCCTCCAAACATCGGCAACACAAGGTTCTGCCTGGAATGGGAATGTATAGAAAACTTCTTCGAGCACGTGGCCGAGTGGATGTCATACTTCGCCGAACTGGCGAAGTGGACTTTCGATACCATCGTCAATGCTTTGGACCTGCTTTTAGAAGTCTTCTGTGAGGCAACCGTAGCGGTGGTGCGGGCCATCATGTACCTTACCGAATATCTATGTTACGAACTGTATCAGCACATGCACTTCGTCCTGGCGTTGAACGGTTACGTTTGCCCTGATCCAAGCCATGCATTCGACGATCCGCGCGGCGAGATCCTTGTACACACAGGCTACACATCGAGTGTGCTTGTAGGCAGTTGCAACGTGAGCGTCTATCCTCCCATATGCGACTCGGCCTATCCCAGACAGCACGACTGCGCAAAGCCTGCGGTCAAGCCGCCCGACGCCCCACTGGAGACGCCGGCCACGTTCTTCCCTCGTTGCAGAACAGACGACTACCCTGAGTACTTCATCAGCCAGGCTCCGTGGAACGGGCTGGAGCAGACGGTCAAGGCATACGCAGAGGCTGCCACTCCAGCCGACACTCGGACGTTGGCCGATTTCAATCGGGTAGACGCGCTGGAACTGGGAAATGCCGTCGAGTTTTCCTCCTGGATGATGCAGCAGGCGCTGGAGATCAAGGCCAAGGAACAAACAGGGCAAATTCATTCGCTAAGCCACGTGGTGCACTGCAATTGGGATTTGGACTCAGATAGAGGTTATGGTTACAAGCAGTGGTTTACCAATAAGAACCCTACCGACGTCCATGACCTTGACGAGACATATCTGGACGAGGATCTTAGCCGGGACTGAGATTGGCTCCTGGGGGAATAGGGGAAACCGGAAAGAGCCGGTGGCGGCGTAGTGACGGAAAATTTCAAGATCGCGACTCTTGTGCCATGGGGTATGCAGATTGAACATGGAAAACAGAGACAGTTTCCTCTGCCTTTTTTTTGAAAATTTACATAACCGCCTGCCAATAAAGTAAAAAAGCTACTTGCTGGGAGCTTTGTATTCCTGGCATCTTGATTGCAGCCCATGCATCCAATGGATCAACGATAGGATAGGCTCGTGCCTTGTTACCAGGAGGTTGCCATGGAAAACGCCAATAAGCAGATGTTGCCCAAAAATCAAAACACCCGGCCAAATGATTCAGAAAAAGTCACTTGCTTCGTTAGCAAGAAAAAGGTGGATAGAGCTTCGGCAAAACAGATCCGTCACCCCACAGAAGGTATGGTTTGGGTTGCAGAAAGATATATCAAGTGAAGTGATTATGAATAACTTTCAATAGGCATATTTATCTAATAAAAACAATATACTGAAAGCAATAAATAAAGTATTACCTGCACTTTTCTTCGTTTCTCCCTATTTGTGTGTCTGTTTTTTGGACACTTAGCGTATTTCTTGCTGCTGATTCCGTCGTTGTCACATGTAAAAATATATAAAAACAAGCTGTTGAAAGATTCGCTCCTGGCATTGAAAATACTGGATCACAATATGTTGTGGTGTATCAAGATTGTACACTACATGTGACCTGGTTAGCCTCTAAGAAGACGATTTTTTTTGAAATTTTTAGTCTTTTTCTTGACTTCAAGGGGTGTTGATAGGACTATTTGTGAAGTGGGAAAATGTGGCATTAAGTGTCTTTATGTGGTGGATAACGCCATAAAGGGTCAGGGAGTTCCATCACGTTGCTATTGGAGACTCATTTGTTCAACGGGCGCTTCGAGCATACCATCGATGCCAAAGGCCGGGTAAGCATACCCTCGCGGTTTCGGGAGATCCTCTCTTCTCGGTATGCTGACGATCGCCTCATCGTCACCTCTTTCATCGATCCCTGTCTCATCGCTTACCCTGTCGCTGAATGGCATGCCCTGGAAGAGCGAGTTCGCACATTGCCTCGATTCGATCCTGCAGTCATTCAACTCAAGAGACTTCTCGTCTCTGGTGCAACAGAGTGCCCCATCGATAAGAATGGAAGAATTCTGATCCCTCCGGTCCTCAGAGAGTTTGCCGGCTTGGACCGGGAGATTATTTGGGCTGGGATGACTGATACCATCGAGATCTGGTCAAAAGATGGATGGGACGAGATGTTCGAAAAAGCCCGTGGACCAGATCTGCCTGATCTCAAGGAGGCGTTGGGCAAGCTGGGCTTGTAGTTGGTCGGTCTTCTCCAGGTCCACCGGATGCGCGTCTGGTGGATCATTGGTTTATCGCTAAGGAGAGCAAACCGGCATTTTCACGGAGGGAGTAAGCAGGTGTTCGATTCACCTCACCAACCGGTCATGCTGGAGCAAGCCATGGAATTGCTCCGTCCCCGCAGTGGAGGTATTTACCTGGATCTGACAGTGGGAGCGGGAGGGCATGCCAGAGCAATTTTGGAGCGATCGTCTCCGGATGGATTACTCCTGGGTGTGGATCGGGATCCCCTTGCAATAAAAACAGCCGGAGAAGCTCTTGCTCAGTTCGAAGGTAGGTTTTCGCTCATCCATGGCGCCTTCGCCGACCTCGATGATCATCTTAGACATGCCGGCATCGAAAAGGTGGACGGTTTGCTCGCAGACCTGGGCGTATCCTCTATGCAATTGGACAGGCCTGATCGAGGGTTCAGTTTTCAAAACTCTGGCCCTCTGGATATGCGCATGGATCCTGAGTCTGGGTCGCCACTGGCCGTGGTTCTTTCCGAGACAGGGGAAAAGGAATTGGCCAGGGCACTTCGCATGTTCGCTGATATCCGGGATGCTCGAAAAGTTGCGCGCAGGTTACTCCGTGCCGAGTCGGAGGGGATATTGACCGACACTCGATCTCTGGCAAAAGCTATCGGCTTTTCATCACGGCGTGGAAAAATTCATCCGGCTACGAGGGTGTTCATGGCCCTGAGGATGCTTGTAAACGACGAACTGGGCCAACTTGATTCTCTTCTCCATCTGTTGCCTGAGCCGCTTTTTCCTGGAGGACGAGCCGTGTTCATCAGCTTTCATTCCCTGGAAGACCGGGCGGTAAAGAGGCGCTTCGTGGAGTTGGAGGGTGAGTGTAGGTGCCCTCCGGGATTGCCGGTGTGCGCCTGCGGAATAAACCCGCAGATGAAGCGATTGTCCAAAAAGGCGTTGCGTCCAACGGACGAGGAACTGGTGCGAAACCCCAGGGCTCGTTCGGCTCGCATGAGAGCGGCAGAGAGATTGGCAGCCTGACCGGGTGGTTGCGGGAGATCCCATGGTTGCAAACATGAAAAAGCTGAAGGCATCCTCCGATAAAAAAGACAGCGAAAGACGTCTGCCCGACATGCCTCGTTCATGGTGGATTTGGCTATTGGCGCTGGCCATGCTCTCCGGTGTTTGCCTGCTACACGTCAATGCGAGGATCGAGGTGGTTCGTATTGGCTATTCATTGAGCAGACAAGCCGCCAAAAATCGTAAGTTATTGGCCCAGAGACGAAAACTGGCACTGGAGGTCGCAACCCTCAAGAGCCCCCGAAGACTAAGGCGATTGGCCATGGACAAGTTAGGAATGACCGAGCCAAGTCCGTCGCAAACTATCAAGGTCGAAAAAAATGCCAAAGGAAAGCTGGCGTTGAACAACTGATGGAGCGATTGTGGCAAGCAGGAAATACACAAGATGGATGCGCTTGAGACTGTTGTCAGTCGCCGCATTGCTGACTGTACTGGCCGTGGTGATGTTGGTGAGGTTTTGGACTCTCCAGGTGTCACAGGCTGGTTGGTTACGGGAGCTTTCCGAGGCTCAGTATCTGAAAAAGATTTCCCTGGAACCAATGAGGGGAGCGATCGTGGACCGTAACCTGACCCCCATGGCTGTCAGCGTCATGACCGAGTCCGTGTTCGTGATGCCAGGTGAAATTCAGGATCGAAAAAAGACCATTATTGAACTCGCGAGAGTCCTGGGGGTGTCAAAGGCAAAGATTAAAAACAAGCTCAAAAGAAAACACTTTACCTGGATAAAGAGACGGTTACCGCCTGATGTGTCCAGGCGCTTGAAAAAACTCAAATTGCCCGGCGTGTTTATGCGCAAGGAAAGTCGACGTTACTATCCTGCAAAGGAACTAGCTGCTTCAGTGGTGGGCTTTTCCGGAGATGGCAGGGGTTTAGAAGGCCTGGAGTTGTTATTCGACGGGAAGCTAAGGGGTGATACCATCCTGGCTCGTGGTCTACGTGACGCGAAGGGAAATATTCTTTTTTCGGATGGCCTCAGCATCCGGGATGAATTGGACGACACCAAACTGGTTACCACCATAGACCTTACCATCCAGGAAATCGTCGATGGCGAGTTGCAGAGCGTGCTGGATGAGACGCATGCTCGTATGGCCATGGCCATTGTCATGGATCCCAACACAGGTGAGATACTCGCCATGGCGAATGAACCTTCTTTCAATCCGAACGTCTACTGGAAGTTTTCACAGGCAAGGTTTCGTAACCGGGTGGTTACAGATTGTTTCGAGCCAGGCTCCACCATGAAAGTTTTTTCTCTTTCCACAGCCCTCGAAGCGGGAGTTACCAAGCCTGGAAAGATCTACGATTGCGGATCGGGGGTTTTTCACATTGGACCTAACGCCATTCATGATTCGGGTCATCACGCAAAAGGACCAGTGAGTCTCAGGGATGTACTAGTACAGTCCAGAAACACTTGTACTGCCATGATCGCTTTGGATATGGGCGCGCAATCCCTATGGGACGGTCTGAATTCTTTTGGCTTTGGACGCAGAACAGGGATCGAGTTGCCCGGCGAGTCCCGTTGCAGATTGAGCAATCCCAAGAAGTGGTACGACGTGGACTTGGCCACCATCGCCTTTGGGCAGGGTGTTAGTGTCACAGCTTTGCAACTCGCCTCAGCATTGAGTGCTGTAGCCAACGGTGGGGTGTGGATGAAACCCAGGATTGTCAGGGAGATCCGGGGTGCCGGTTCAGGACTGCACTTTTCTCCACAACCTGAAGGGCGGGTCATGCAACCTGAGACGGTACGCATCATGCGTGACATGATGGTTGGCGTCACTCATAAGGGTGGTACCGGTACAAGGGCTGCAATCGCCGGGTTTGAAGTAGCTGGCAAGACAGGTACTGCTCAAAAGCCGGATCCCATAGCCGGCGGTTACTCCAAGGACAAAAGAGTCGCCTCATTCATGGGTTTTGTACCAGCCTCCAAGCCCCGGTTGTCCATTGTGGTGGTTGTGGACGAGCCGCAGTCGAGCCCCTATGGTGGTGTCGTTGCAGCACCTGCCTTTGCAAGGATAGCGGAGGCAACGCTCGCATACCTGGGGGTATATCCAAAGAAACAGGAGCTGAGAAAATCGGTGCTCGATTCGGTAGCACAAACACAAAGCCAGCCACAGGATGCGGTGGAAGGCGCCACTGTCGATGATTCTACTGCGTCATATTCGCAACCGGTGCACGCCGCAACAGCAAAAGGACTTATGCCTGACCTCAAGGGACGTTCGGCCAGGGATGCCATCGAGCAGCTTACACCCAATGGTTACGATGTGGTTCTGAAGGGCAGCGGAAGGGTGAAGAGCCAGAGCCCAAAGGCCGGTGTTCAACTGAGACCAGGGTCAGTTGTAAGCCTGGTGCTGGAGGATAGATCGTGAGCGCCAGGTCCGCAAAACTTCAACGACTACTCCACCATGTAGACGTGCTCAGCGTAAACGGGGATCCAGACGTTGATATCCATGGGGTGACAATGGATTCTCGGGAGGTCAAGCCGGGATGGCTTTTCGTGGCCATAACCGGGCAGAGATTCGACGGACATGAGTTTGTGCCCCAGGCTGTCCAAAGAGGCGCCGCCGCTATCATAAGTCTTCGGGAAGCGGCAACCAGCTTTTCAGTTCCTGTGATCATTGTGGCAGATACAAAAAAAGCATTGGCCTCTATCTCTTCAGAGTTCTACGAAAATCCGACTTCAGAATTTAAATTGGTGGGGATAACCGGTACAAACGGCAAGACCACATTGACCTACCTCCTCGAGTCCATAGCTAAGTCGGCCGGCATGAACCCAGGAGTGGTAGGCACGGTGGAAATCAGATACGGCAATGTGAGAGAAACAACCGCCCACACCACTCCCCAGGCACCAAAGCTTCAATCACTGTTTCGAAGGATGGCTGATTATGGTGTGGATGTGGTTTTCATGGAAGTCTCTTCTCACGGGTTAGAGTTGGAACGGGTGTTCGGATGTAATTTTGCGGTTGGGGTATTTACCAACCTCACCAGGGATCACCTGGATTTTCATGGAGACATGAAACAATACGCGCGGGCCAAGGCTTTGCTTTTCAATCGTGAGTTGGTATCCAGCAAGGCAGAACCCAAGGTTGCCATAGCTAATGCCGATGATCCCATGTCTGCCGAGGTAACCGGGGGATTCGGGGGTGAACGTCTGTTGTTCGGTATGCATGAAGACGCGGATATTCATCCCGTCGGGACTGTGAGTTCGAGTCTCGAAGGTATAAACGCGACCATAACGACTCCCGTTGGCGCAGTAAGAGTAAGTTCCCGCATGGTGGGAAAACACAACCTTGAGAACTTGACCGCAGCTGTGGCCGTAGCCAGTGCCATGGGCTTGGAGCCTGAAGTGATAAGCGCCGGGATTTCATCCTGCCCGGTGGTTCCGGGGAGACTCGAGCCGGTGGGCGGTCCTTCTGGTTGCCCCGCCGTTTTCGTGGACTACGCGCATACGGATGATGCCCTGGACAACGTTCTGAACGCTTTAGCCCCTCTTACTTCAGGACGCTTGATTGTCGTTTTCGGTTGCGGTGGAGACAGGGACCCTGGCAAGCGTCCTTTGATGGGCAGGGCGGTCGCAAATGGCGCTGATATGGCTGTGGTTACATCGGACAATCCACGCACCGAGGATCCTTCAAAGATTATTGAAAACATTGTGCCGGGTCTGATTGATGCGGGATGGCGCCTGGTTGCCAAAGATGAATTCGGTTCGTCATCCGGAGTTTTCGCCATAGAAGAAAACAGGCGTAATGCTATCGAACTGGCTCTTGGGACTGCTGACGATAAAGACGTGGTTCTCATCGCTGGGAAAGGGCACGAGACATATCAACTTGTGGGGGACAGGGTGTTGGACTTTGATGACCGGGTTGTAGCGGCAGAGCTTTTGGCAAAGGTTCAACAGATTGAGAGGCTGCGATGAAAGAGAGAGCGAGAGAGTTTTCTCTTGGACAGATCGCTAAGGCAACATCTGGTCGGATAGAGCAGGGTGCTGAGTCGTTGATGCTTGATGCGGTGGCCACCGACAGCCGGGATGTAGAGACGGGTTGTCTGTTCATAGGCCTCAGTGGTGAGAGGTTCGATGGAGCATCGTTTTGTTCCGATGCGGTAAAGGCAGGAGCAGTTGCGGTCATGGTGAATCGTAAGGCGTGGGATGAAGGCCGTTGCTCCGTGCCTACTGACTGTGGAGTCGTCACTGTCGGAGATACTCTTTTTGCGTTGGGAGAGTTGGCCCGGTGGTACAGAAACAGGTTTTCAGCAAAAGTAGTCGCTGTCACTGGCTCCAATGGTAAGACCTCTACCAAGGAAATGGTCGCATCGGTGTTGGGTGGCGAACCCACCGTTTTGGCAAATCGTGGAAATTTCAATAACCTGATAGGAATGCCCCGAGCATTGCTACGCCTTGATTCATCACACCGCTGGGCTGTGATGGAAATGGGTATGAACGCACCAGGGGAGATTGCCCGCTTGGCTCAGATTGCTGGTCCCCAAATCGGTGTGGTGACCAATGTACACCCGGTTCACCTGGAGGGGTTGGGTAGTATTCAAGCTGTCGCATCTGCCAAGGGGGAGCTGGTGGAGTCCCTGCCCGCTGATGGAGTTGCTGTACTCAATGCCGATGATCCATATGTGTTGCAACAGGCAGAGCGGAGTCGCGCCAGAGTTTTGACCTTTGGTCAGAGTCCGGCAGCAGACATACGGGTGGAAGATGCCCGCCAGGACCTGGATGGAATCAGATTTGTTCTTGCGATGGACAAGCAACGTTTTTCAGTACACATGCCAAGACTGGGTATCCATAATGCCCTCAACGCAGCAGCCGCAGCAGCGGTGGGCAAGATAGCATCAGTAGCCGGCGATCTGATCGCTCAGAGATTGGAGTCGGCTCCATCTCCATCCATGCGCATGGAGGTGGTGAAAGTTGGTGCCACCAGGATGATTCTGGATTGTTATAACGCTAATCCCAGGTCGGTACAGGCGGCTGTGGCAACGGTTTCAAAATTGCCCGCAGACGGAACTCGTCTTGCCGTCATAGGAGACATGCTCGAGCTTGGGAGCGCTTCCGAGCAACTACATTCCCAGGTGGGAATGACTATTGCCAACAGCAAAATGGATGGGCTTTGTGCATTTGGGCCTCGGTCCGTTCATCTGGCGAACGCGGCGCGGGCGGCTGGTATGGATGACGTGTTTCATACTGAACGTATCGAAGAAGTCATAGGTTGGACCGACGATCGCATGGAAGGATGTTGCTGGATGTTGGTCAAGGGTTCGAGGGGAATGCGAATGGAGCGAGTGCTCGATGGCTTGAAAGAGCTCGGGCGCCAGGTGCCGGATCAAAGGTAGGCAAGGATGCTATACTATTTGCTTTACCAGCACAGTCATTTAGTCAACGTGGTTCGATACCCGTCTTTTCGAGCCATAGCAGCCGGTGCCACTGCTCTCATCGCTGGTCTGCTGTTGTATCCGCCGTTTATAAGGTGGCTGAAGTTGGTCCAGGCTGGTTCGTCCAACGTCAGGGAAGACACTCCACAGACCCATCAAGTCAAGTCCGGAACTCCCACAATGGGAGGAACTCTGTTGCTGGTTGCGCTGGGGATAAGCTGCCTGCTCTGGGGGGACCTGAGCAATCTGAAAGTGCTCGCTGTTTTGGCCATGACCATGTGTTTTGGACTCATCGGCTTCATGGATGATTTCAGAAAAGTTACCCAGAAAAATTCAAAAGGTCTACCTGGAAAAGTTAGACTCTTGGCCGAGTTCGCCGTGGCTGCAATTATCGTCACCATGCTGATGATTCAACCTGAGTTCGATACACGGGTATCGTTTCCTGTTATCAACTTCGAATTATTCAACCCTGATATCAAGTGGGCATACCTGGCTCTTGCAGTTGTTGTGATCGTTGGAACTGCAAATGCGGTTAATATGACCGATGGCCTGGATGGTTTGGCCATAGGTCCGGTGGTGACGTCAGCGTTCGTGTTTTTGGTGCTCTCTTACGCGGCTGGTGCCATATTGCTGAAGACATTCGTGGTGGCGAATTATTTTCGTATCCCACACATCTCCGGCGCCGAAGAACTGACTGTTTACTGTGCGGCGCTCATGGGGGCTGGAATAAGCTTCCTTTGGTACAACACCTATCCTGCGTCGGTCTTCATGGGGGATGTGGGGTCTTTGGCCATGGGGGCCGGACTTGGAACACTAGCGGTATTGACAAAAAATGAAATCGTCTCTGCCATTATCCATGGTGTTTTTCTCATGGAGATACTCTCTGTGATCATACAGGTCGCTTGGTTCAAGACCACAGGGAAACGGGTATTTCTCATGGCCCCCTTGCATCACCATTACGAACTCAAAGGCTGGGCCGAACCAAAGATCATCGTTAGGTTCTGGATAATGTCCATCATGTTGGCTCTCGTGGGGCTTGCAAGCTTGAAACTTCGTTGAAAGGTAGTGATGAAGCCGGTTGCTGAGATAATAGCTGATTTGAATGGACGCCGCGTGCTGGTGGTTGGACTCGCCCGCAGTGGTTTCAGTGCAGCCATGTTGCTAAGCAGGCAAGGGGCTTCGGTCATCGGTGTCGATGTTCGTCCAGAACTTGTCAGGGCGCATGAACTGAGGGACATGGGAGTAGAACTCAGACTCGGATCTTCTGGCGCTGATATTCCTCATGATCTGGACCTGGTGGTCCTAAGTCCGGGGGTCGCCCTGTCGAGTCAAATCCCCTCTATGGCCATTGATAAGGGTATGGCTGTCGTTGGAGAATTGGAATTGGCTTGGCGCCTTGCCAAGGTTCCCACCTTGGCCGTAACCGGAACCAATGGAAAATCCACTACAACTACCCTCTGTGCTCACCTCCTCAAGAGCGCGGGAAAGAGGGTGTTCATAGGTGGTAACATAGGAAAGCCTCTGTCCGACATAATAAACGATCAACAGCCCGGGCAGCCAAACTTCGACTGGGCGGTAGTAGAAGTCTCGAGTTTCCAATTGGAGCACCTCAGTGGCAAGGATGGGTTCGTACCACAGATTGCCGTCTGGTTGAATTTGACTCCAGACCATCTGGATCGACATGGGAGCATGAGCGGATACCAGTCCATAAAGAGTCGAATGTTCGAGGGCATGGACCAATCTGACACTGGTGTGTTTTTCGCTGACGATGCCATGGTCCGCGATGCGTCTGAAGAGCTGAGTTGCAGCAAAAGATTTTTCGGTAGGGATGAGTCAAGATTGAGCTTGGCTGATGCGCTTGTCCTGGATGATGGAATTCGCATGGATGGGCATGACATAAAAATACAGAATCCAAGACTGAGGGGAGAGCACAACGCGGAGAATACCGCAGCGGCTTTATTGGCCGTAAAAGCCGCTGGAGTAAGTGTCTCTGATGTCTCCAATGCCATAGCGACTTTTACTGGGCTGGCTCACAGGTTGGAGCCGATTCGGAAACTCGATGGCGTTCTTTGGGTAAACGACTCAAAGGGAACCAACCCTGACGCCACCGCCAAATCCCTCACTGGATTTGATGAAGGAGTGGTCCTGATCGCGGGAGGCAGGGGGAAGGGGACCGGGTTCGGAATGTTGAGGGACATTGTGAAAAAGAAAGTCAGCCACCTCGTTCTTCTCGGGGAGCAAGCCGAACGCCTTCGTGAAGACCTGGACGGCTGTGCACAGGTCCACATGGTTCAAGACATGAGTGAGGCTGTGGAGTTGTCCAGGCGATTAGCCAAACCTGGCTCGGTGGTTTTACTCAGCCCTGCCTGTGCTTCCTTTGACATGTTTCGCGACTATGAACACCGGGGAGAGGTGTTTGCATCTGTCGTGAATTCTCTGGAGAACAAGTCATGAAGCGCCAGGGGAAAATAGATACGGTGCTTTTTGTAGCGGTGCTTGGGCTCGTGGCCTTTGGTGTCGTTATGGTTTACAGTGCCAGCGCGATTGCAGCCCAGGCAAAGACCGGCGATTCCATGTTCTTTCTGAAACGACACATGATCGCGGTGTTCATGGGCCTTGGTGCCATGTTTGTGGGTGCGAGAATCGACACAAGGCGGATGGTGAGATTCTCTTATCCCTTGTTGTTGTTGGCCCTTTTTCTTCTCGTTGCCGTGTTGGTCCCGGGGGTGGGTACCAGGGTGGGAGGATCCACTAGATGGATCAGGCTTGGCGTCATCAACTTTCAACCGGGGGAATTGGTAAAGGTGGCCTTCGCCATTTATCTTGCGTACTCGTTGACAAAAAAGAAAGAGCGGATCCAACAGTTTTCCGTGGGATTTTTGCCACACCTCATGGTCAGTGGTGTGCTTATCGTGTTGCTTCTGGCTCAACCTGATTTCGGTACTGCCACGATTCTGGCTACCATGTTGTTTCTGATGCTGTATGTGGCCGGAACCCGTATCATCTATATCGTAACGGCTGCCCTCGCTGCATTACCCATGGCCTATGGTTTGATAATCGGCTCGGAGTACAGGATGAGGCGCCTTATGGCCTTCATGGACCCATGGGCTCATCGGTACGACATAGGTTATCACATTTCGGAAAGCCTGATGAGTTTTGGCTCTGGCGGAATAGCAGGTGCTGGCTTGGGAGAAGGCAAGCACAAGCTGTTCTTTCTTCCTGCTGCTCATACGGATTTTATCTTTTCTCTAGTGGGAGAGGAGCTTGGATTGTTGGGCGCCGCAGGGCTGTTGATTGTTTTCGGTGTGGTGGTGTGGAGAGGACTGAGGGCCGCATGGAGGGCTCCTGACCTTTTTGCCACATATGCGGCTTTTGGAATAAGCATTTTATTGGGGTTGCAGACCCTGATCAACATGGGTGTTGTAACAGGTCTGTTGCCCACAAAGGGCCTGACTCTCCCGTTCGTGTCATACGGAGGCAGTTCCATGGTGTGCATGATGTTTGCCATGGGGTTGTTGCTCAATATATCCGCCCAGGCTGAAGAGCCAATGGGAGTGGATGATTCCAAGGTGACGTGGCCATGATGGCTGAAAATAAACGAGGCATGAGGATTCTCATTGCAGGAGGAGGAACAGGCGGTCACCTATTTCCTGGAATTGCTTTGGCCCAGGAACTGGTGAGTCGTGGGCAAAACCACAGAATTTTGTTCGTTGGAACCAGCAAGGGGCTGGAGGTTCGTCATGTACCTCAGGCTGGTTTTGAGTTGAAGTTGATCGAGTCCCGGCAGTTGAAGGGAAAGGGCATCATGGGATGGATTTCAGGCTTGTTTCACATCCCCCGAGCCATGTGGCAGTCGAGGAGGATACTGAGGGAATTTCGACCTGACGTGGTGGTTGGGGTGGGCGGATATGCATCCGGGCCACTTGTACTGACGGCATGGTTGAAAGGTGTTGCCACCATGATTTTGGAACAAAATGCGCTGCCAGGCCTTACGAATAGAATCCTTGGTAAGTTGGTAAAACGTGTAGTGGTAGCTTTTGCCGAAACTGCAAAGAGGTTTTCCAGTCGAAAAGTGCTTTTGTTGGGAAATCCCATAAGAAGAGACCTGATGGAAAATTTTCTCAGAAGCAACGAACCAAAGAAGGGGCTTCATCTGTTGGTCCTGGGAGGATCGCAGGGTGCTCACACGCTGAACCAGGTACTTCCTCAAACGGTCTCCCTTTTGGAAAAACGTATTCCGGATCTTCATGTGGTACATCAGACGGGAGCGCGGGACGAGCAAGACGTGCTTGATGCATACTCCTCTATGGGATTGGGTGAGAAGGTAGAGGTCGTGTCCTTTATAGACGATATGGCTCATGCGTATCGCATGGCCGACGTTGTGGTGGGAAGGGCAGGTGCCACCAGTGTCACGGAATTGGCCCTTTGCAAGAAGCCTTCGGTGCTTATTCCGTTTCCTTTTGCCGCAGATAATCATCAGGAGATTAATGCAAAGGCTCTGGTAGACGCTGGTGCTGCTGAAATGATCAGAGAGTCGGAACTCGACCCGCGAGGCTTGGCAGACGTTGTCGCTTCCATACTCTGTGATCCTGAACGGAGAATAAAAATGGAGGACGCTGCTGGTGGAGTGGGAAGACCGGAGGCGGCCAGAGATGTGGCTGAGGTATGCCTGGAATTGGCAGGCTGGTCCACCAGCCGAGTGCAGGAGGGTATCTGATGTCGCTTCGAAGAAGCTATAACGTGCACTTCGTCGGCATAGGTGGAATCGGCATGAGCGGTATTGCCGAGGTTTTGCTCAACCTGGGCTATAAGGTTAGTGGATCCGATCTCCATGAAAGCGAGTCCACATTGAGATTGGAGAATCTCGGGGCGGTGGTCAAAATTGGTCACAGCCGACAAAACCTGGGCGATGCTGACGTAGTGGTAGTGTCAAGCGCGGTGGGAAAGCGAAATCCAGAGGTCAGAGAAGCGTTGCGTCGCGGGGTCCCTGTCATTCAGCGGGCGGAAATGCTCGCAGAACTCATGCGCATGAAATACGCCATCGCTGTGGCTGGATCTCACGGAAAGACCACTACTACTTCCATCCTGGCCTCTATCATGGCAGAAGCAGGTCTTGATCCGACCATGGTGATTGGTGGCCGTCTGAATTCATTGGGTTCCAATGCCAGGATGGGACAAGGGGAGTTGCTCGTCGCCGAAGCGGACGAGAGCGATGGTTCATTTTTGAAACTCATACCCACTTACGCGGTTATCACGAATATCGATCCGGAACACATGGAGCACTACGGCACAGAAGAAAAGCTTCAGGATGCATTCGTAGAGTTTGCGAATAAGGTACCCTTTTACGGCTTGGTGGTGCTGTGTGCTGACCATCCGGTCATCAGGAAGATAATGGGCCGCATAGGAAAACGTATGATTACCTATGGCTTAGATCCACAAGCCCAGTACAGGGCCGAGAATATGCGTTTTGAAAGAGACTGTGTCTGCTTTGATGCTTTCCGTCAAACGGAGAATCTTGGTCCGGTAAAGCTTCGCATGATTGGAGAACACAACGCGCTCAACGCCCTTGCTTGTATAGCCGTTGCTGATGAATTGCAGATTCCTTTCGAAATAGTCCAGAAGGCACTTTCGGAGTTTGCTGGTATTCAGAGGAGGTTCACCATTAGAGGTGAGGAGTCCGGGATTATCGTTGTTGATGATTATGGACATCACCCGGTGGAGATTCGTGCCACCCTTTGGGCAGCTCGAAAAGCTTACGAGCACCGTTTGGTGGTGGTTTTTCAACCACACAGATATACGCGAACCAGGGATCTGGAAAGGGATTTCTATTCAGCCTTTGATCGTGCCGACGTCCTGGTCGTCATGGATATTTATGCAGCCGGGGAAGATCCCATCGAGGGGGTTGATGCCGGAAATCTTTACCGTGGAATTCGCAGCCATGGCCCCCAGCAAACTCACTACATCTCGGATGCCGGTCACGTAGTTGATTGGCTGGAAGAAAATACCAGGCCGGATGACCTGGTTATTACCATGGGAGCTGGAGACGTGTGGAAAGTCGGGGAGGAACTGTTGGAGCGTCTCAGGCGCAGCAATAGCGGCAATTCTGGGAGGGAAGCAGATGAAGGCTGAACATGTCGGAATGTTGATGGGAGGTCACAACGCAGAGCACGAGGTTTCTCTGAAAACCGGAAGAGCTTTGAGTGAGGCTCTCAGGAGCCGTGGTTACAACGTTACCGATATCATCGTGGATGTCGATCTGCCATCTGTTCTTATCAAAGAGTCCATAGACGTTGCCTTCGTTGCCCTGCACGGTAGGTGGGGCGAGGACGGTTGCATCCAGGGTTTGCTTGAAGCTATGAGAATTCCATATACGGGCAGCGGGGTGCTGGCTTCTGCTCTCAGTATGGACAAGGTCTTTGCAAAGAGTGTCTTTCGCCAGCATGGACTTCCTGTAATCGAGGATGTGGTGTTGTCAAAAAAACAATTGGATGGGTTTAGTGTCAAAAAGCTTCCATTCGACCTGCCTGTAGTGGTCAAGCCAACCAGGGAAGGCTCCAGTGTCGGTGTAAACATCGTAAGGGATGAGTCCGAACTATCCAAATCCTTGTCTGAACTCAGCGGTTTGGCAGGAGATATCCTGATTGAGAAATACGTCCAGGGGCGTGAGATACAGGTTGCTGTACTGGATGACGAACCCCTTGGCGCCATCGAGATCGTTCCTGCCGAGGAGTTTTACAACTACAAAGCAAAATACGAATCTGGTGCCGGCACCAGGTATTTATTTCCGGCGCCCATAGATGAGGAACAAAACGAAAAAGTTTTGGCTATCTGCGCTCAGGCTCACAAAGCGTTGGGATGCGGTGGGGTCAGTAGAGTGGATACCATCATGACAGGGGATGGAGGCTTTTATTTACTCGAGGTCAACTCCATCCCTGGAATGACCCAGGCTAGTTTGGTGCCGAAGATAGCCGCGGGTTTGGGAATGAGCTTCGAAGATTTAGCTGAGCGATTGTTGAAGGGGGCAAGCTTGAAAGCTTGATGGAGAATTGTGTTGAGTAGACGAAACAAGAGAAGAAAGACACCGGAGCAAAGAAGGAATTTACGCCAGAGGTTCGTTCAAAACTGGATTCTTGCCCCTTTGCGCATTGTGTTTTTAGCGATACTTGGCATCATGCTTGGCTTTGGTGGATATCGGGTGGCTGTATTTCTTCACACCTCGACCGCTCTTGCTGTGCGTTGTATCGAAGTGCTGGGGACTGTCCATACTGATGCTGACGAGATAAAGAAATGTGCGGGATTGTCTGAGGGGCAGAATATTTTTTCCATCGATCTCGAAAAAGCGAAGCGAAAGATCGAGCAACATCCATGGATACGAAAGGCAACCGTGCAGCGGGTTGTACCGGACCGGATGGTGGTGGAGGTAGAGGAGCAAAAAGCTGCAGCTGCAGTCGCACTGGATGGTTTGTATCTGGTCAATACGCATGGAGAAGTCTTCAAGAGAATGCAGCCTGGAGAGATGGTGGACTTGGTAATAATCACCGGGATCGATAGAGAAGAGTTCGGCCGTGACCATCGGGGGGCCGGCAGGAAATTACGCGAATCGTTGCATGTAATCAGTGAAGTACAAGACGCCAAATGTTTGTCCAACAGGCGCCTGGCAGAGGTGCATCATGATGATTTACTCGGTATCACTCTCGTCATGGATCCAGGGGCACTGGTGGTCAGGATGGGCCTGAAAATTTCAAAGGAACGATTGAGCACCCTGTGTGTGGTGATCGATGAATTGACCGACAGGGGAATGAATGTCGACGAGATAATGATGGACGAAACCGAGCATCCTGACAGGGCCATAGCAAGGTTGGGCAAAGTTGCAACACTACAAGTGAACACAGGTGATAGAAATAATCGAATATAGGAGCGTGAACCATGGCAAAAGCAAACGAACTGGTAGTAGGGCTGGATATAGGTACGACAAAAATCTGTGCTATTGTCGGGGAGGTCCAACCTGGAGGTGGAGTTGACATCATAGGCATAGGGACCTCTCCGTCACGGGGGCTTCGCAAGGGGGTTGTGATCAACATCGAGGCTACGGTCAACTCCATCAAAAGAGCAGTAGAAGAAGCAGAGATGATGGCTGGTTGCGAGATCAAAAGCGTTTATGTCGGTATAGCTGGCGGTCACATAAAAGGCATGAATTCCCATGGCATTGTTGCGGTCAAGGATGGTGAGATTCGCCAAAACGACATCAGGCGCGTCATCGATGCTGCTCGTGCCGTGGTAATTCCTCTGGACAGGGAGGTGATCCACATTCTTCCCCAGGAGTTCATAATCGACAATCAGGATGGAATAAAGGAACCACTGGGAATGATCGGTGTGAGATTGGCTGTAAAGGTACATTTGGTAACGGGAGCATGTTCGTCAGCTCAAAACCTTATCAAATGTGCCAACAAGACCGGACTGGATGTGGCTGACCTCGTTCTCCAACCACTTGCGTCTTCTCTGGCCGTTTTGAACGAGGATGAAAAAGACCTTGGTGTGGCTCTCATCGACATAGGTGGTGGAACTACCGACATAGCGATTTTTTCCGGTGGATCGATCGTGCATACCTCGGTGCTGAGTCTTGGGGGCAACCAGGTTACCAATGATATCGCATTAGGGCTCAGGACACCGGTGCCAGAGGCGGAGAAACTCAAGATACGACATGGATGTGCGATGGCTTCATTGGTAGACAAAGATGAAAACATCGAGGTGGCATCCGTGGGGGGTAGAAACGCAAGGGTGCTTTCCAGGCAGATTTTATGTGAAATCATAGAGCCAAGGATCGAAGAGATCTTCGCATTGGTCAAAAGGGAGATCAATCGTTCGGGCTACGAGGAGCTTTTGGCATCCGGTGCTGTCATAACCGGTGGTTCCACCATTATGGAAGGAATGCCTGAACTGGCGGAAGATGTACTGGGTATGCCCGTAAGGAGGGGAGTCCCTGAGAAAGTGAGTGGTCTGGTGGATGTGGTTCGTTCGCCCATTTATGCAACGGGGGTTGGTCTGGTGCATTACGGTAGAAACAATCTTGGATCCAGGTACTTTCCAATTCGGCCTGACAAGAACCTGTACCAGCGTATCAAGGACAGGATGCGCAGTTGGATGAAGGATTTTTTCTAGAAAACAAAAAAGATTTTTTAGTTATACCAATTGCCCGTGCGCGCGGGCCGGAATTCAGGAGGGAACAAGATGATAGAATTCATGGAAGTACAAAGCGAAGGGGCCCAGATCCGGGTCGTTGGGGTCGGTGGTGGGGGAAACAATGCCATCAACACCATGATCAAGAGTGGAATGGAGAACGTTGATTTCATAGCAGCCAACACCGATGGCCAAGCTCTTGCTACAAACTTGGCGCCTGTAAAGATCCAGTTGGGCGAGACCCTGACCCGGGGTCTTGGAGCTGGCGCGAATCCCGAGGTTGGTCGTAACGCAGCCCTGGAATCAAAGGACAAGTTCGCTGAAATGTTGGAGGGGGCCGACATGGTCTTCATCACCGCGGGAATGGGTGGTGGAACTGGTACCGGAGGTGCGCCGGTGATTGCAGATGTGGCCAGGTCCCTGGGCTGTTTGACCGTCGCAGTAGTGACAAGACCATTTTCTTTTGAGGGTAAAAGACGTGCGAGGCAGGCTGACCAAGGCATACAGGAACTCAAGGGTGCGGTGGATACCTTAATAACAATTCCCAACGAGAAACTGATCGACCTGGCTGGTGAGAATCTAACCATGATGGATGCCTTTGTCGAAGTGGATCGGGTCCTTCTGAACGCCGTTCAAGGCATAAGCGATCTCGTGGTTGTGCCTGGCATGATAAACGTGGATTTCGCCGACGTAAGAACAGTGATGCAGAGTCGCGGTCTCGCCCTGATGGGAACAGGGCGTGCTAAGGGACAGAATAGGGCCAGGGAAGCTGTTGCCCAGGCAATCAGCTCACCCCTGCTCGAAGAAGTTGCCATAGATGGTGCCACAGGATTGTTGTTGAACGTGACAGGGGGCTCGGATTTAAGACTTTTTGAGGTCAACCAGTGTGCCACGTTCATACAGGAGCAAGCTCACGAAGAGGCCAATATAATCTTTGGCGCAGTCGTGGACGAGCGAATGGGAGATGAACTGGCCGTCACGGTCATTGCAACAGGATTTGAGACCCGGGCCGAGCTGCTATCAGAACGACCGGCAAACGAACTGCGGGGACGTGCTGAGGATCTGGATATTCCAACTCACATCAGAAGAAACACGAGGTTTGCCGAACTGCAGTCCATTCCCCCACCAGCTGCAGAGCGCTCAGTGGTCGATAGGCTTCCCGTGGCAGGTCCGGTGCGTCCGCAACCCCAACCTCAGCCCATCAGGGAGCTTCGTTCTGTTGCCGAGTCTGACCTTGCGAGACAGCTCGAGGACGAGGAGTATGATGTACCTACTTTTCTGAGGCGTCCTGATCGGTGAGATTTTCATGAAAAATCTATTTTGAATTCCATATCGCCCGCGCTCTCTGATTCTAACCTGCAAAAAAATTACTCGACACCGAAGGGGAAGGTTTGAAACCCGGTTTTGGTGCACTGTTCCAAACATATTGTTTGGACTACTGGACGAAAAAAAACGGGTTCTCCCAAAAGAACCCGTCCAGAAATTCAAAAGTTCAATAGCTGATCAGCCTTCTGACTTTGGTGCCCCCTGCGTCTTTTTCTTACCGCCTCCGGTGGGAAGTACCGCGAAGTTGATCTCGGTATATCCTGCTGACGTGCATGTAAACATCACTTTTTTCAAAATCCTGAACTCCACTGACTTGTCACCCTGGATAATGATCTTTCCGGGGAATTCCTTATTGGAGTGCACTTGCATGTAGTTTTTCTTCAGGTTGTTGAGCATCTCGCTGAGATCAGCTATCTCAAAGTTTTCGTCCTCAGCAATGTCCTCCATGCTTCCCACCGTTCGACCTTCCAGAACCACGTTCCCAGCACCAATAATAATAACCGGTGATTGCTCCAGTGCTTCTGTCTGTGTCGCCTTGGGAAGTTCAATATCCTTCTGGATGAAAAGGATTTCTCCAGACGAAGAAAAAGTCATGATTAGAAAGATCACCAGGACCACGAACATGTCGATCATGGGGGTCAGGTTCAAGCTTACGTTGACCGTACGTCCCGCCTTTTTTTCCACGTGTTTTTTAGCGAACTTCAGCTTGATGTCACGCATCAGGCGGGGTCCGGGTTTTTTTATCGGCATGGTCCCGCCTCCTTATATGGTCCCGGACACCGAGATGTTCGGGAATTCGTTAGCCAGGCAAACATCCATGGTATCAACCAATGCCTGGTAGTTGATGCTGTCTTCGCTCATCACCACGATATCGTTTTTGTCTGGAAATTGACCGTGGATTTCCTTGAGCTTGGTGCCGAGAGCCTTTTTATCGTATTCGTTATCCTTCTTCAGGATATCGGCGATGGTGGTCCCGTTGCCAGTCAGCAGGTATCCCTGTGGGGTTATGGCAACTACCAAGTTCAAGCGCTGTCGTTGTTCCGGGGTTTGCTCGGTTGGCGCGCCCTGTCCCGATTGGGTGACGGAGATTTTTCCAATTTGGACCCACACCGCAGCCATCAAGAGAAAACAGATCAACGCAGTGAGCATATCAATGAACGGTACGAGATTGAGTTCTGCGTTCAGAGCTTTTTTGCCGCCCGAACTGCGTCCACCTGGGGCTTCAACACTCGCCATGTTCAGCCTCCTTTACTGACCGGACCTTAGGACGCCACCGGCACCCAGAAGGTTCCAGGTACTGGACGAATTACTCGGCCCCTCGAACGTCTGATGTATTCAGCTTGTCCCGGTTGGCCAGGATGAGGTTCAGGATGCGAACCGTACTTTCGTTGATGTCATCCACGATGTTCTGCGTTGCACCTGACAACACGGAAAACAGGATCAAACCTATTATGGCTGTACCCAGACCAAAGGCTGTGCAGTTCATGACCTCTGAAATACCCTTTGCCAGTAGTACTGCTTTTTCAGCCGGATCAGCATAAGACACGGCTGCGAATGCACGAATCAGTCCGGTGACTGTTCCTAAGAGGCCTGCCAGAACCGCTACGTTACCCAACATGGCGAGATAGCCGGTTCGTCTTTCGATGCGCGGCATCTCCTGCAGAGCCATCTCATCCATGGCGGACTGAATCTCAGCCTCTGTTCCGTCGACTCTCAGGAGTCCGGCCTTGACGATGTTAGCCAAGGGAGCATTAGCAGAGGAGCAATAGGTGATAGCCCTTTGCAAGTTTCCCTGAAAGAGATACTTGTGCATGGTGTTGATGAAGTCATTTTTGTTGATACGCGCCTTGAAGTAGAGGTAGGCAATTCGTTCTGCCGCGATGGCCAAAATGAACACCGCGATAAATGCGATAGGGTACATTCCCCATCCACCTTCTTTGAAGGCCGTTGCTAGCGATTCGAACATGTTCCTCTCCTTTTCCTCTGCCAAAAGGGTCAGTTGTACGCTTTTGCTCCTTGGTCCAAATCCTTGTCCAAAGCTCACTATTCATTTTTGTAACAGCGCATACCATACCAGCCATGGCACTAGGCTAGTCAAGAAAAAAAGCTCTTGACCTGAGCATTCATTTCCTCGCATGTAGTAGATACTGCTACATCTTTTGTCCTCAAGGTATGGAACTCCAATCGTTTTCAATATTGCCATTGTTCAACGATGCGTTGCATGTTAGTAAGGTCATGGTGAATAAAATCCAAAAGACTAAGACAACATCCAATGAGAAAAGGTTCCGGTTTTTTCCTCCATCCCCTGATGCCGGGAAAAAAATACAGGTGGCGGTGATATACCCAGGGCCGGGTCAGCAAGGAGCCACTAGTTTGGCAGTGCATCAGATCCTGCGGCTCGTCAATGAACATCCGCTGGGTGCTTGCGAACCGGTTTTTTTTTCCGGCGATACTCCCCGTGGATTTGTATCGGGACGTCCGTTGACGGCTTACGATATACTGGCATTTTCTCTTTCCTTCGAAGAACAATTTGCGCTCGTGCCTCACATACTTGCCATGGGAGGTGTTCCGGTAAAGTCAGAGGCCAGGCGTGCCGAGCATCCCCTCGTCATGGCCGGAGGAGTAGCTTGCAGGCTCAATCCACGGCCTATTATAGCCTTTATAGATGCGCTTGCTGCTGGAGATGCGGAGCCGGTGATGCAACCTGTGGTCGAAGCGATGTCTGACAGTGTTGGCGCTACAAGGGCGAACCTGTTGTCTAAGCTGGATACCATCGATGGTCTGTGGGTTGCTGGTTCAGAAAAAAAAGCCAAGGCCGTATGGCATGACTCAGGTCCTCCGGTCGCTCAACTCGTGTCCGCAACGGGAGCCGGTTTTGATGATGTGCTGTTGGTGGAGACGGGAAGGGGTTGTCCGGCCGGATGTCGTTTTTGCGCTCTGGGATTTTCGCGAAGACCCCCGGTGTTCTATTCAGCCGAGCAAGTGATTGAATCTGCCATGCCGGGAATCGTCAGGGGACAGCGCATTGGACTCGTGGGTGCCAGCCTCGGTCGTCACCCGGAACTGCAGACCATGGTTCAGATGCTATCCGAGTACGGAGCAGACCTGACTCCTGCGTCATTGGACCCCATGGTACTGGGTTCTTCCGAGGGCCAGTCCATGTTGGAGGTGCTAAAAGGACGTCAGCGTTCCATTACCCTTGCTCCGGAGGCTGGATCTGCCAGGTTGCGCGAAGTGATCAACAAACCCTTTGATGATCAGGTACTACTCGATGCCGTGGATCGACTTGGGCGTTCTGGGGTGATCCATCTCAAACTCTACCTGATGTATGGTCTGCCCACGGAGCAGGATGAAGATCTGCATCAGATGATATCCCTTGTGCGCAGGGTCCGTTCCACCATTCTTGCTGCTCATAAGGAAAGGGGAGGGACTGGAAAATTTTCTGTTTCTATAAATCCGTTTGTGCCAAAGCCCCATACCCCGTTTTGGCTCGAACCCATGCCGCCGTTGGCTGAGCTCAGACGGCGAAGGGATATACTGGTGTCAGGATTCAGAAAAACAGGTGGCATCCACATCAGCGGTATCAGTCCCAGGAGGGCCTTGTTGCAGTGCTTGTTGGATCGAGCAGACGAGTCCGTAGCAGGATTGATCGAAAATTCTAAGGGGAAGTGGCCTCCTCCTTCAGGGTTACTTAGACGTTCCATCACACATTGGGAACAATTAGTCACCAGGCCATGGCTACAGAATGACGAATATCCGGGTTCCATGGTGGACGTGGGGGTTGAACCGAAGCTTCTGAAAAAAGAGAATCGCCGTGCATACGAACAAAGACGCACCCCTGCTTGTTCTGTTGCTAGATGTCGTGGCTGTAAAGGTTGCAGCGGGTTGACGTGATCTCGCAACCGATGATAATCTATGTGCAATTTGAAAATCTGTTACCCATGTAACCTGGCTTTCGATGTTTGGGGTAACTAAGGGGAGAGCACTGATGTACAGGTGGTCGCTGAAGCTTGCTGCTATGTATGCGCTGATGATTGCATTGGTGGCATGCTCATCAGGAGAGTCGATGCCTGATGCCGGAGTATGGGATGGATATGATGGAAGTGTGGGAAGAGGTGATGATGGCCACGTCGGTCCGGAGCTAAATCCTACGGAAGATGACACGGATGGAGATGGCTTGCTCGACATTGTAGAGGATCTTAACCAGAACGGGATGGTGGATGAAGGC
>CAYSLH010000008.1:15291-45827 GCA_964431605.1 uncultured Myxococcales bacterium | reverse complement strand
TATCTGTCTTATCAAGAAATTCGTCCAGGTTCACAGACCATCTCAATGAGTTCAGAAGATCTATTCTTTTTTGAGGAATCTTTATTCCGGCAGGCAGCTTCCCCACTAGATCAATTGTCTGATTTATTGCGAAGATCAGGTGCCGCATGAGCAGGGTAGAACCCAGAAAGCCGGTGTTGACAAGGACACCACCTGAGCCGGAGACCAGGAAATTGATACAAGGCCAAAAGGGTGTCCAACCCACCTCGTGTATGCAGATTTTCTTCTTGTTCAACGATCGTCCGTAAACCTCCTGGATTTGTCTGAAGGTACCTGGCCAGACCCTGTGAAGCTTTACGATATGGCTTCGTTGAGTATCTAAAATGTCTCTTGTGACATAGCGATAGAATTTTTCACCCAAGTTGCTCATTCCGAACAGGGCCAGGCCCGTACCTTTTACCAATGCGCGAATCATGAATTCTCCACGAGATGTTCCGGCACATCATACATGACCCTTCCATGATTGTGCGCCAAAATCTGCCGATGAAGCAGTATTCCCTTGGCATCTCGGATGGTACGTTGTATTTCGTTTTCCCGCCAAATTACTCCATCGCGATCTTTTATGAACCTGTGCATAATCTCCTCTATGCTTATTCTCAATCCAAAATCCTCCCTTGCGCAGATCTCACCTTTCAGAATACCTTTCGTCACTCTCAAACCGATTCGGATAGGTCCCTTGTGAGGATTTTGCATTCTTAGATCGTGATAGTTGTAAAAGACAGTCGCCCCACATCCAAAAGGGACAGTTCTTCGATTGTCAGCAAACAGGTCATAGGTGTGGCGATGGCGCTCGATAACTATCAACCCTGCGCGAATTCCAAGCCAATACAGGAGATTGCTCACTTGGCAAGATCCGCCTCCGATGCCTGATGACTCCTTTCCATCATGCAACTCAAGGCCTGGGACAAACCCACGAAAACGGCTGGGCCTGCCCACCAGAACATGGTATGAAAACACCTCACCAGGTGCCAGAACCAGGCCATCTATTGCCCTTGCCACCAGGGCTACGTTGTGTTCCTTTCCACCCTGCAAGACCTCCGAAGTAATGGTTCCCGGTCTGCGAAGGGGGGACGATGCCTCGGACAAAATACTATTGAACCCGGATGCGGATTCTTTCCTGGTGCTAATGAGCTTTCGAGACCTGATGTCGTGCAACATTCTCATCGCTCTATGTATCTCTACCCTTGCGGAGAAAGGAAAGATGGAGCGAACCAATTTGTCCATATGGATACGCATCGACCCTGCAAATCTTTCGTTCATCATGCGACAACAATGAACCCAATCAAATTCCATATCAAACGAAATTACCCGTTGACCCGGCTTGGACACTGGCCATACCATGCAAACATGATGCACAAACGACAATATGAAATCCTGCAAGCCCTACCCAAGGTGGATCTTCACAGGCACTTAGAGGGCTCCATGCGCATCGGCACCTTGCTGGAGTTTGGAAGAAAACGCGGTCTGGATCTTCCCATGGAAAGCGAAGATGCCCTAGCCCCCCATGTAACTTGGCAACCTGGACAACCTCGCTCTTTGAAACATTTTCTTACCAAGTTTCATGCCGACTGGTACTCGAGTTACTCGGACGTGGAGAGAGTAAGCCAGGAGGCGTTCGAAGATGCCGCTGCAAGCGGCGTCATTTACCTGGAGCTGCGATTTTCACCGGACCATCTTTCGCGACACAGCGGATTGAGCCCTAGGGGATGCATGGAGGCAGTAGTGGAGGCAGGCATGCAGACCGCCCATGACGCTGGCATGATGGCGGGCTTTATCGTAACTTTTGCAAGGGAGCGGTACGATTTCGAACAGTGGAAGATCATCATAAACCATGCTGTGGAGCTGAGCGAAGCAGGAATAGTAGGCGTCGACTTGGCAGGTGACGAGTTCGCTCATCCAAACAGGCAGTTCATTAGAATAATGGACAGAGCCCGTGACACAGGAGTGCTCAATATTACCATACACGCTGGAGAAGGAACCACCGCAGCTTCGGTGTCATCTGCGGTTGACGACCTGCACGCCGATAGGATTGGCCACGGTATAAGCGCTGCAGAAGATCCTCGCGTAATGAAAAAGCTTGCCGACAGTTCGGTCACCTTGGAGATGTGCCCCAACTCCAACTTCCAGACTGGTTGCGTAAAAGACCTCAAGGATCATCCTCTTCCAAAGCTGAAAGAAGCCGGGGTACCTGTATGTATCAACTCGGATGATCCTGCGATGCATGGAACTACGCTGACCGACGAATACGCGGTAGCTATGAACGAATGGGGATTCGACCTGGCGCAGTTATTGGAGTTGGAAAAGACAGCCGTGGATTCGGCCTTTGCAGACGAGCAGGTCCGGTTGAAAATAAACAAGTCAGTAGAGGATGGCTACCGGCAACTCGGTGCCGGATAGAACTGGAGATTTTCATCCGCTATGAATCGAAAAGTAAGAATACTTTTGATGGTCGTTGCGAGCCTGTCGGTCCTGTCGTGTGATTTTGACTCCTCAGATGCTATTCCCTCCGGCATGATCGCCATGTTCGAAGACACTTGTCCTGACGGTTGGTCGAGGTACGCACCACTGGATGGAAGATTCGCACGTGGTTCAGAAACACCCGGCGCCACGGGTGGCGAACAGGAGCACACACACTCTTTCGACATCACCGCACGGACATCCAAGGACGGCGCCCACACCCACATGCTGGCATCAGGAGAAAACATCGACGTGGATACGGGATTTTACGGAAATGTCGGCATTTATAAGGGATACATACAGGCCTTCGAAGAGGGAGGGAGTCCAAACGCCCGCGCTCGCGCCACTCGGGCCATGGCTACAACCGATTCGGCCGGCGTACATGACCACCTCATCTCTGTTACCGGAGACACGCAGCCTGCATCTAGCCTACCCCCTTATCTGGATGTGATATACTGCAAGAAAGATTGATATCGAAAAGCGGCCTTTTAGCTTTTTCTCTTCCTGGAAAACTCCTCCGCGGAAAAGAGCCCCTTGCTGACACAAAGCTTTACAAGGGTCTTGATGATCTTTGTTCCTTTTTCCTGGTTGGCGGCAATACGATCGAGTCTTTCCTGCAAGGAAAAGCTTTTGCTGTTGCCACTCTGCCCATCTGCAGTACTGGATGAGCCGGTATTGGTCACGTTGCCCACATTCCTAACAAGGGTCTTTCCGTACATGTCTGTAATCTTGAATTCTTCCTCCTCTTCTTCTTCGGACAAGGATAGATCTATGACAGGACCTTGATTGAAGTCCCCGGCCTTTAGTACCGAACTATAAGCCCGGCGAATGAAATCACGAATTTCACTGGGCTTGGCGATCAATGGACGAATGGCTTTTTTACTCTTCTTGCGAGCATCCTGTAGGACCGAAGCTGAAAAAGGATCAGCCATGGCTAACCACAAAGTTGCTCCCCGATCTCTCAAGGCACACGGATAGACGGTGTTTATCAAACAAAAAGATCCGTCCAGCAATTTTACCGCATCCGGGTCCATCTGAAGCTTGAAAAGGTCTACCTTGGGCATTGCCAACACCTTGGAGACGGCTGACACTACTCTGTCCTCAGGAACAAACCCCAACTCCATCACCGCCAAGTGAAACCTTCCTTCAGACTTTTGCTGATGATCTTGAACCGCCATATATTGAAACTGATCCAGGAGTTTCATGTCCAGCAAATACTTTGCGATCTTCGAGTCGACGGACGCTTTCATGGCCTGTTCCTTGGTAAGGTATATTTTCGAATTATACCTCATCGAATAAATTATTGCATAAACGGGCTTGACCATCCCCCTCTACTGAGGAATTGTAGGCCTAGCAGGAGGACACATTTTGAGACCTATCCCGTTTATCATGATTGTGGTCGGGTTGTTTTCCAGTACGCACCTTGCCTTGGCCGGGGAAATCGAAGAACCAATGCCGCCATTGAACTCGGACAGGCCAAGCTTTACCTCCGCAAGCTCCACCGTAGCCACGGGGTATGATTTGTTCGAGTTGGGAGTACAGTTAGACACAGACTCTTCAGGTAAAAGCCTTACGGTGCCACAAGCCCTGGTGCGCATGGGGCTGGGCCAAGGATTCGAGTTCAGGGTGACGATTCCTTCCATCACCGCTAACTGGCCGAAACAAGGCGTTGTAGGTGCTGATATTACCCCACTGGAATTGGGCGCAAAACTTATCTGGAACCTGGGTGATGTTCTGGCATTGGGCATCTTGCCATTTGCCAGCATTCCCCTTAAATCCAGCCAATATGACTCGGCAGGGGCTGCCCTTGGCTTCAGATTCATCTGGGGTGCCAGCATAACTGATCGGTTGAGTATCAACGGGGATCTCGGCATGACATTCGGGGGTCTTGGAGCACAGGATACCAACCAGGAATATCTGGCCAGCCTCATGGTAAGCTTTGCCATGACCGGGTGGATGGGAGGATTCTTAGAAGCGTATACGGATTTTACCGATGGCCAGGAAAGGGTTCCGGTTTTTGCAAACGCAGGTCTCGCGTTTGCTATTGGCAGCAGGTGGCAACTGGATATGGTTATGGGAACAGAATTGAGAGACGGGCTGAATTCGTGGTCAATCGGTGTGGGTGGGGCCTTACTTTGGTAACTGAGATAAAAGCCTATATTTTGCCCAGCAATAAGGTAATCTATCCTTTCATGGATCCGGTTGGCCAATCCATGATAGGCAACATGACACTGGCGCAGCACCAGCAAAGCGTTTTGGAACGTGCAGGCATTGAAACCTCATTCATAAAGAACGTTGAGGAAATTGAACCAGGCCCGGCCCTAGTCACCTGGGACAACGTGTTTTTCACCACAAGAGTGATTCGAAGCCTGGTGGCTGGATTCAAAACAACCGGAGCGATCCAGTGCGGACTTCCCCTGGATTCGCTACTGGTCAAGCACACCAAGGCGCTGCAGGAGTTGGATACGGAAAAAAGCGGCGGACAGGACCTGGCGTTATACAGGTTGTACCTGTTGGAGTTCGAACATTCTCCCGAAGGTCCAAAGGACCTAAACCGGATACTTGAAAAAACCTCTCCCTTTGCTGCATCGTTCAAAGAAAAAACCATAGAGGTTCAGGTGCCGGCCAACATCATGGGGACCGAGTACTTACAACACCCCTTGACGTCCTCGGTGGTGATGCACGTCAACCACTGGATTCATGTTCTTTGGGCAAACCAACTATCCATCCAAATCCGCTGGATAGAGACCGTACTGGAACACAAACTATGGACTGGTGCCAAATGCCTTGCTGCTGCCACGGCATGCCTGTTCACTGGAAGATGGAACCTGCCTGCACTCAAGTGGTCCATGGCAAAACGGTTCAACAGAATTGGAAAAGGCTGCGACATTCATCCAACCGCCCTGGTGGAGTTCAGTCATATCGCAGATGGAGTCAGAATTGGAGCAAATGCTCTCGTTCGTGGTTGTGTTGTAGATACCAATACGGTCATAGAAGATCGAGCTTGTGTCCAGTACAGCGTGGTGGGTAAAGACTGCTTTATCTCAAAAAATTCTGTGTTGGTGTTCTCTGCTGGTTATCCGGAAGGCGATCTTTGCGGAAACGGGACCCAAAGCTCCCTTTTCGGTCGCAAGGTGGCCATAACTTCCTGGTGTAGAATAATCGATATAAAGGCAGCGGGTGAAGTCAAGGTAGAGCACGAGGGGAAGTTACATTCCACTGGCACGAGCTTTCTAGGAGCATGCTTTGGCCACGGATCATATGGTGGAATGGACGCGACTATCCAGGCTGGCAGGGCTGTGCCGAACGGAGCCATGATCGTCAAAGACCCGGATCAGATCATTCGGTCTATCCCCGCGGATCTTCCACCAGGCCGTCCTGCCTGGGCCAGACGGGGAGTGGCTGTAACCGAAAAAGAATAAAATCATCACAACGGCTTTTTGGTCGTAGCATCACGAATAGTCATGGAAAATCTTAGCCATTTCCTCCAAGCGATCCGCAACCATCCTGTTCATGGTGCCGGGGGGGTAGGTCCCGTCTTCCCGGCAATTGCCTGCCTTGACTCCGGTAAGTATCTCCATCCCCTCATCTATGGTGTCTATGGCCCAAACACTGAACTTACCTGCACGCACAGCGTCCATGACGTCCTTATGTAACATGAGATTGGGCAGGTTAGACCTTGGAATGATAACCCCCTGGTCACCTGTAAGTCCCCTGGTCTTGCAGATATCAAAAAAACCCTCGATCTTGTTGTTTACGCCACCGATGGGTTGAATATCACCCTGTTGATTGATGGAACCAGTGACCGCCACCCCCTGTGCCAACGGCAGCCCGGACAGGGCGCTGAGAATAGCGTACATCTCTGTTGACGAAGCGCTGTCGCCGTCCACCTCTCCGTAGCTTTGCTCGAAACAAACACTGGCGTCCACCGCTAGGGGAAACCTTTGGCCAAACCTGGCTCGAAGTAAACCTGTAAGGATGTAAACTCCCTTATCGTGCAATTCTCCGGACAAGCCGGATTCCCGTTCTATATTGACGACTCCGCTTTGACCAACACCCACAGTTGCCGTTATACGGCAAGGCTTTCCAAAGGAATAGTCACCGAGATCAAACACTGCCAGACCATTGACCTGTCCGACCCTCTGTCCATGGGTGTCCACCATCACCACGTTTTGCATGATGTCCCTGCGGTATTTTTCCTCTGCCAGGTTGAACCTGCGCCTCCGCATCAGAATGGCTTTTTCCAAATCCTGAGGTGACACCTTACGCCTGCCCGCCTTGTTGGCCCAATAGCTGGATTCGCGCAAAAGATCGGCAATAACCCTGAACCTGGTAGACAATTTCCTCTGGTCTTCCACGTCTCGCATGGCCTCTTCAAGCAACCTGGCAATAGATGATTTTACCGGCTTCAGCAGGTCTTCTTCCTTTACCACCCGGTGAACGAATGCGACGAACTTCTCGAGGTTGGATGGATTGAAATCCATCTCCACATCGAACTCGGCTTTTACCTTGAAGGTTTTTTTGAAATCATCTTCGGACAGGTACATGGTCCTGTATATATCTTCATCTCCCAGCATTATGATCTTGACGTCCAGGGGAATGGGCTGTGGCTTGAGAGCGGAAGATACCATTGACATGGGCCCCTCTGGCATACTTATCTCGAGCATTCCACTGGATAGGGTACGTTTCAGAGTCTTCCACACTCCAGGTTCCAAGAGGAGGTCTTCGGCGTTGACCACCAAAAATCCGCCGCTGGCACGTAACATGGCCCCGCCTCTGATGTTCATGAAATCCGCTTCCACCCGACCCGTGTCATCCACTGAACGCTCTATGGTGCCGAACATCCTGGCCATTGTCGGGGTCTGCTCATACACCACAGGACAACCTCGACGCCTGGCATTGTTTTGAATAACATTGATTTGAAAAGGCGCCAGCGGATCTATCTGGGGCTCCTGTATAACAGAGGGTCCATCCTGTTCGTCATGATCCTCGTCTTCCGTTCGCTGAACCAGGGCAGGAATCTTCTCCAGCAAGGCTTCTCTGACATCATCGAAAAAATCCATGATATCCGAATCACTGAACTGATCCGATACGTCCTCTATCAATGCATCTATCACAGCGCCACCGGTACGACGATCGATCTCTTCCAGACCCGTGATCATCTGTCTCGCCATGGTTCTGGTGCGTCTTTGGATCTTTTCCAACTCCGCCTTGAAATTGGCATGCTTGCGCTCCAGTTGCTTGAAACGCTTCTGAGTCATCTTTCCCGTCGCAACAAACTCTTCCAGTACGGCCAGGGGTTGGGGCTCGTTGTCTATGACAGGGACCACATCGTTTTCCACGACCGGACCGCTCTGTACCTCGACTACCATGAAGCGCGCCTGGCGAACCTTGTCCTGAAATTCCGACACCAGCTCATGCTCCTGACGCTGGTAGTTTGAGATAACCCGTTCCCTTTCCTTTTGATGATGTTCGGTGGCTATGGCACGCGGAAGCTCGCGCTTGAGCGATTTTATCATATCATCCATGGCCTTTTTCAGCTTCAGTCCAACACCTGGCTTCAATCGTAATAGCTTGGGCCGATCCGGTTCCTGAAAATTATGGACATAGACAAAATCCATGAGAGGACTTCGAGGTTGCTTGTAGCTTTGCAGGACATGCCGGGCCGTGGTTGTGCGCCCCGTACCGGAAGGGCCGGACACGAACACATTGTATCCTGGACTCTCCACACGCAAACCCAGTTCCATGGCCTCTATGGCCCGATCTTGTCCAATGATATGTGTTCGATGGCGGGAATATGCCTTGGCTGAAGGAAGGACATCGGGTCTTACCTTGTGTCGCAACAGGGAAGGGCGTACCTTCAGGTGTTTTCTGGCTATGGAACGCTTGGTTTTCATGATGAATTCTCCTGATTCATCCATAATAGGTAATGAAAAATATAGTCAAGCACGATCAGAATAACCGACAGGCATCAAAGGTCCAACCAATAATGCAAACATTTGACAGGATTTCCAAGATAACCTAGTATGTAGCATAAAGTAGGACAAAGGACTAAATGAAATTCAAATCAGAAATTTCACTTTTTTTCTTCTTGATTGCCTGGTCCATCACCTCCCCGTGCCTGGCTGGACAAGATACGCAAAGAGTAGAACATTTTCTGAAAGGCGAATTCAGGGGAGGACTGAGTTGGGATTCCATCAGTGCCATGGAAACAGGCGTATTGAAATTCGGGGGCACCGCCGGTCTTTTTGTGGCAAACGGCATAGAGGTTGGAATTGAACAACAGTTCATTGTTCCCCCTAACTCCGGCACCGAACAGCGATCATGGAGTTACATCAGGTATGTGCCATTTCCAAACTGGCCTATTGTACCGTTTGTTTCGGCCAGGGCTGGTTTTTACGTCGTCCAGGAACGGGACATGGCGGCAGTGAGCGCCGGAGTCGGGGCAGTCATGTTCATAGACTCCCACTTCGCATTCGAAGCAACTTTGTTCACCCAGTCCGTCATGAGTTCCAGGGGCTTATCAGACCAACAAACGGAATTTGATTGGCGACTCGTCCTGTACTACTAAGGCTTCAAAGCTTTCATTTCCATCGCGGTCTAAAACCGACTGTTCATAAGGTCGCCAATAAAGTTCAGGTGTGTTTTTTGACACGGAGCCCTTGCCCGGCTAGCATGGATAGTGAAATTTGAGTCTTGACCAATTAAATCGGAGGAATCCATGCGTACCAAGTTGCTGCGTATGTCTTTTGGGTTTCTATTGACAACCATCTTTTGCACGTTCCAGCCAGTCCAAGCCCAGTGGTATGACGATGAAGAAGCACCGGCAGGAGCAGGGCAAATTCTTGCTCCTTTCACATTCAAAAGTTTCGACCTGGGTCCGGGTGGCCAGGTAATCAGTTGGATAGCTCCCGGCAAGGATGTCACTTCCATGACTTTTCTTGTAAGAGGTGGTTATGCCTTCGATCAGGTGCCAATATATATCGGACTCGAACTTCCACTTACTTATGCGAGCATGGATGTCGTTGGAGCCGGTTCCACCAGTGAATTCGCCATGGGAGGCTTGGGCCTGCAATTCAAATCCAGGGTGGATCCCGACGTAAGACGTACAAGCGTTTTTACCGGCTGGTCTCTGGATGTGTATATTCCGACATTTATGGGCTCTGTTGATTCCACCTCGGGAAAAGCCTCCCTGGCTCATGGTGCGGGATTGCTAAACACCCTCTATCCGGGAAACCATATCAATCCTGAAGCCATCAACATTGTGGGTACATTTGATTTGGTTATTCCCGGCAATCTGATGTTCTTCCAGGCGGAATTGAGCGCAGGCACCTACTTTCCCGTTACCAACCTAGGTGTGAGAAAAGTCGAAGGCGGTTTTTTATGGGGATTCATCGTTGGTGTCAATATCGCTGATCCCGTGGCGTTTTTGGCCGAGATCAAAGGGTATAGCCCATTGGGGGTAAAAGACGAAAACAATGCCCCGGCTCCGAGCATGTTCGCAGCCAGCACCGGATTCAGAATGAAGTTCGGCCCTTTCAGGCCAGCCATTTGGGTTAGTTTCCCTCTGGATCAAATCTATCGTGAGACTTGGCCGGATGTACTAATAGGGCTTGACTTGGCCTTCTGGTTCTAATTTTCACACCATGTGATCCAACCATGTGATCTGTGTATCTTCAAACGCCATCAATCCACATAAGCCCAATCATCCAAACAGGGACTTCAACATCTTCGCAAAACGCTTGACCTCCGGATAATTATCTTCGCTAAGGCTGTTGAATACTTTGCTTATCTCTAATCGCTGTTTTTTATTTAGTTTGGTGGGCATTTCAACCATAACCGTAACCAACAGCGACCCCCTCTTTCCTCCCCCACTAGGAGGCAGTCCCTGGCCCCGCAACCTCATCACCTTTCCGGAAACAGTTCCAGCTGGGATCTTGAGGCGCAGGCTTTTCTCAAGACCGGCGACTTCCACATCTCCACCCAATAATGCGATACCAAGAGCAACAGGTACACGACAAGAAAGATCCCGTCCCTTTCGACTCAGTACAGGATGTGGCTTGACCTTGACCTCTACGAATAGATCTCCGTTTTTTCCACCACGCAATCCCGCCTCTCCCTCTCCGGAGATCTTGAGCTTCGTTCCATCATCCAAGCCTGCGGGAATGCCAACCTCCAACTTGTTCAGCCATGGTTCGTACCCGCTTCCTTTGCAATCCCGACAAGCCGAATGGTTGTCTCCTTCATCTGTTCCCAATCCATTGCAGGTAGAACAAGGTCTGGTGGATGGAATCTCCACATGCATCCTGGTTCCCCTTACCAATTCGGAAAGCGTCACGGTAACGTTGGTCTTCAAATCCCGGCCGTCTTGCGGTGCCGGGCCGTCCGAGCCGAATAGTTTTTTGAAAAACGCACCGAAAGATGTGCCTGCTTGCTGCTTTGCGTCGACGAAAGAACCTTCGCTTTTTCGAAACGTGTCATATGCCTGGCGTTTTTGCGGATCCGATAAGATACGGTATGCTTCGGTGAGATGGGAAAATCGCTGCGCTGCATCTGGGTCGTCTGGATTGTGATCCGGATGTAGCTTCCTCGCAAGTTTTCTATATGCCAGCCGAATTTGTTGGGAACTGGCGCGTGAAGACACACCCAACACCAGGTAGAGATCCTCTGACTTATTCACTCCGCATCCTGGGAATACATGGCGTCAGCAATCCGATGAGCTGCAGTCTCCAGGCGAGTCAATGCTTGTTTGAACTCGTCGAAGTCTTCTATGGTCGCGCGATCTGCCACTTCTTTGCACGCGGCCAAACTCTGCCGAATCTCTTCTACGTCCTCCGGTCCCAACAGATCAGAGAACTCCTCGATGGATTTTTCCGTCGAGTATATCAGCCCATCGGCATTGACCATAAGCTCGGCAAACTCCTTTTTCTTCCTGTCCTGCTGCCGATGCTCCTCGGCCTCTTGGGTCATTTTTTCCACTTCTTCTTCCGTCAATCCACTGGAGGCCGTAACCCGGATGGATTGCTCCTTGCCGGAACCCAAATCCTTTGCCGCGACCGACACGATACCGTTGGCGTCGATATCAAAAGAGACCTCGATCTGGGGAACACCCCTGGGCGCGGGCGGTATACCAACTAGTTCAAATCGACCCAGGGTCTTATTGTCTTCTGCCATCTCTCGCTCGCCCTGGAGCACATGGACGCTTACCATGTCCTGATTGTCACGAGCAGTGGAAAATACCTGGCTCTTCCTGGTGGGAATCGTGGTGTTTCTCTCGATGAGCTTGGTAAATACTCCTCCTGCTGTCTCGACACCAAGGCTCAATGGCGTGACATCCAACAAAAGCACATCGTCCACATCACCCTTCAGGACACCTGCCTGTATGGCCGCGCCAATGGCCACAACCTCGTCGGGATTTACCTCCTTGTTACCCTCCTTGCCGAAAATTTCCTTGGCCTTGTCCTGCACCTTGGGCATCCTGGTCATACCGCCAACGAGAATAACTTCATCGATATCGTCAGAGGTCAGGTTGGCGTCGGACAGAGCCTTGCGGCATGGATCGTCGAGGCGCTCGAACAGGTCCGGGACCAACGATTCCAACTGCCCTCGAGTCAAGGAAACGTTCAAGTGCTTGGGTCCCGAATCATCAGCCGTAATGAAAGGCAACGTGATCTCGGTCTCCATGCTGGAACTCAGTTCCTGCTTGGCCTTTTCCGCGGCTTCCTTCAAGCGCTGCATTGCCATACGATCGGAGCGCAAATCGATGGTAGTATCCTTGAGAAACTCGTTGCAAAGGTGGTCAACTATACGCAGGTCAAAATCCTCGCCTCCCAGGAAGGTATCTCCATTGGTTGACAGAACCCTGAACACACCCTCGCTCAGTTCCAGAATGGAAATATCGAAGGTGCCTCCTCCGAGGTCGAACACTGCCACCTTTTGTGTTTGATCGCGCCTATCCAGTCCATATGCCAAAGCAGCAGCAGTAGGCTCATTGATGATCCTCAAAACATTCAAGCCGGCAATCTTGCCCGCGTCCTTGGTTGCCTGTCGCTGGCTGTCATCGAAATAAGCAGGACATGTGATAATAGCGTCTGAGATCTCCTCTCCCAGATAATCTTCTGCAGTTTGCTTCATCTTGGTGAGGATCATGGCCGAAATCTCTGCTGGGCTGTGGTCTTTTCCCCTGACCTGTACCCACGCATCTCCATTTTTTGCTGCCACGATCTTGTAAGGAAGAATTGGGACAGCCTGTTTGACATCAGCATCATCGAACTTTCGACCGATTAGCCTCTTGACAGCGAAAATGGTATTTTCGGGATTGGTAATAGCCTGCCTCTTGGCAATCTGTCCAACGAGGCGTTCGCCACTTTCAGTAAACCCCACGATGGAAGGTGTCGTCCGGGAGCCCTCCGAGTTTGGCAGTACCAGAGGGTCTTCCCGCTCCATCAAAGCAACACAAGAGTTCGTGGTGCCAAGGTCAATACCTATGATTTTTCCCATGCTGTCGCACCTCCCCGATCAGTTACCATGTCTCATCAGCTCAACCCTCATCTTCATCGTAACTCGATTCGGTCTCTTCATCGTCATTTCTTGGCATTTCTTCATCCGGTGCTTTATCTATATCCTCGCCTTCGCCACAAGCTTCGTCCTGTCCTTTTCCTTCTTTTTCGTCTCGAGGCGAACAGGCAACAACTACCAGCGCAGGTCTCAAGAGCCTTTCGTGCAACATAAATCCCTTGTGCATTTCGCTCAGGATGGTTCCAGGCTCGGCATCGGCAGTCTCTTTGCGACTCAAAGCCTCGTGCAATTTCGGATCGAATTTCTCTCCTTGTGCATCAAATGACTTGACCCCTTGACTTTCAAGAATGGATACGAATTGCTTCAACACCATCTCAACACCTTGCCTGAGCGAGGAAAATGCTGGGTCATCCGTCTCGTCCGGCACGTGCGCCAGGGTTCTTTCCAAGTTATCCACAACCGGCAACAAATCCCGTAGCAGTCCTTCCTGGCCGAACCTGAGGCCTTCCTCCCTCTCCTTCAGTGCCCTTTTTCTGATATTATCAGCATCGGCAGCCACTCGATACATCCTGTCCTTCATCGAGGCAGCTTCTTCTCGGGCTTTTTCCAGCTCCCTCCTGAGAGAAGCAATCTCTTCAGGCTCCAACCCACCTTCTTGCACCTCTTCGCTATCTTCGACCTCGACCCTTACCAGTGGTTGTTCTTGCTCCTCCTGTGTAGGGATCTCTTTCTTCTCTGATTTTTCAAGGCCATCTTTATCCGAATATTTTTCAACACTCTTCAACGCTTCATCCAAAGCGTCTGTGGGGATATCTGCCCTGAAACCTGCCTTTTCTTGCTTATCCATGGTCTCGCTCTATACCTGTATAATCTATACCTGTATAATCTATACCTGTATAATCTATACCTGTATAACTTGTATGTTTATCGTAGTTTTCCATAACGTCATGGCTCTATACTTTTTCCACAAGCTTTTTGTAAAACCACTCCTACCTATAAACGAGTCACCAAACAAAAACACAGCAGCACAAAGACGAAGCCAATCTTACTGTTAAATATGCTACATTAGTTCACTTTCCAACGGTTATGCAAGTAATTTTCTTTTCCGAGGGCTTTTCATCCTGGTTGCAAAGATAGTGACCAAGATGAAAAATTTGGGAGTATTTCATGCAGTTGACCTCGTTGCCCGCCTATGTTTGAATCATACATCAATAAAGTAAAGGATTGCTCTCTGTGGATATTTTTTCAAAAACCGTCATCCAAACCCATGGAAGAAATTACGATAAAGACGAAATCATTTTTTCTGAAGGAGAGCCTTGTCGAAAGATGTTTATCATCAATAGTGGTACGGTTCGAATCATCAAGCAGAAACAAGGTCAAAACATCTGTCTGTCCACCCTGGGTCCGGGTGAGTTCATTGGGGAGATAGAAGGTGGCTCCCAACCAAGAAACGTCTCAGCTATAGCCGAATCAAAATGCACCCTCGTGGTCATAGACTCAGATACATTTTCCAACCTAGTAAAGGATAATCATCAATTGGCCTGGAAGGTAATAAAAAAACTAAACCAACGAATTAGATCCATGAACGAAAAATTGCTGAAAACCATGACAGAAAATGATTCCACCAGGTTGGCGCAGGTTCTTATGGAGTGGGTAGAAGATCCGTATCGTCGAGAATGCATCGAAGAAAAATCCATAGCCTCCGCCGCTGGAATATTGCCATCTGTTGTCACTGCTTTGATGACTCGCCTTGGAAAGTCTGGCGTGTTGCTTCCCTGCGGTCCCGGCAAATGGAGACTGAAAGACGGCAATGCCCTGGAGGAGTTCGTCGAGTACTGTATCAGAAAAAGCCAAATGGATCCCCTCGACATAGAAGAGCTCGCCGAATTGACTGGATTGCAAAGCCATGAAGCCAAACTATTGGCAATCCGCGCCATTGAAAAAAGATTAGCGAGTTCGTCCTCGGCTTCAGAAGTTAAGGAGTTGATGACCCCGCTGCAGCGATACCTTAAACTCAAACTTAGATTCGAACTCTCTCAAGATGATCTCGGAGAGAAAAAAAGCTACAGGAGACAGGCTACATGAGGGTCAAGTGCGAAAAATGTGAATCAGAGTATGAGATAGACGAATCTCGCGTACCGGCTGAAGGCTTACAGATAAAGTGTCCCAGGTGCATGTCGACCTTTATCGTAACGCCTTCCGGGGCCGCTCCCGACACAGCCGGTGACTTTTTTGATCTCAATTCCGGTGCAGAAGATGAATCCTTGGAGCTCGACCTGCCGGAATCAGAAGAAATGCCCAATCTGCCTCCCCAGGCCCCGGTTGGAGGTTCAACACTACCCCCACCAGTAGCCCCCTCTGGAGGTTCGACCTTACCTCCTCCCAAGGGTCCCGTTGGATCGACTCTACCCCCGACTGCAGGTCCATCCCTGCCGCCACTGGGCGGACCTCCAAGTATGCCCGGGTTGGGAGACGAGGCCCCTGCCGGCTCTGTCCCTCCTCCGGCTCCCACCCCCGGCGCCGAAGGCCAGATTTTCGATTTCATAGACCACGAAATAGGTGGCGAAGAAGAAGCCAAACCTAAAAAAACCAGCTATAGGATCCGGAGAAAAAGCGGCAAGGTTTTCGGGCCGTTTGACCTGGATACAGTCAGAAAAATGTTGGCCGAGCATCAACTCATGGGTAACGAAGAAGCATCAACGGATGGAAGAACCTTCAAACCCCTAGGTGCAATCGAAGAATTCGCAACAATCATAAAAGAACTCATGGAAGGCCCATCTCCCGTAGCAGGAACCGTGCAAGGTGTAGATGATGACGAACCCCTGGACGTGGAGGTAGCGCCAACAGGAGTGCAGTTTGCGGATCCCCCCAAACAAACAGGTAAAAAATCCGGCCCCGGGGCCATGACCTTCGTACTTATTAGTATCGTGGGGCTGGTGCTGGTGATTGGCCTGGCCCTCGGGTTTACCAAGTTTGGATTTTTCGGCTACAAGGCATTCACGGGCGGCCCTGGACGAAAACAGGCTTCGAGCGACGCAAGCAGCACATCAGACTCATCATCATCTACCAACCCTACGGTATCGAACAAAAGCCTCGCTAACTTTTTCCAGGACACCTTCACTGGTTATATCGCTGTAACAAGGGAACTGGAAAACAAGCTCAAGAGCGGAGAGGAGACCATAGAGGACCTTTATCTGTTGGGGTTGTCCTATGCTGCGTTGTTACGTAATTACGGCGCAAACCCGGCATATGTAAAAAAAGGAAGGGAGATCGTCGAGAAGCTCAAAGACGAGGCGCCGAACAGCCCTGAAAGAAAAAAGGTGGAAGCGGCCCTTCTGATCCTAACCAACGCCAAGGCTGCCTTGGCTACCTTGGCCCCAATCATCGGGCCAAAGACAAAAGACAAAGAAGCTCTCTATCTCGCCGGCTGGGCTGCGGCATATACCAAAAACTGGAAAAAGGCGGCAGAGTACCTGGACAGAACCATTGTAATGGATGCGGATTTCGCCAAGGCATATCATGCGCTGGGAGACATCCAGTCTCTTCAGGGAGATTTCGAAAACGCCATCCTGTTCTACGAAAAAGCCCTGGATAAAAACCCTCGCCATGTCAACTCGGCAGTAGAGCTTGCGAGAATACAAATCGAGGTCAAACGCGACATGGAGGCCGGGGCAAAAACCCTGAAAACGGCACTGGGAAAATATAAGTCCACTCTTGCACCATCCGAGCTGGCAAAAGCCAGGATTTTGCGCGCCCAGATCAGCATGAAAAAACACGAGCCGGAAAAGGTAATCCAGGATCTCCAGGCAGCGGTTAAGATTGCTCCCAACAATCCCGATTTCCTTGCTACCTTGGGTAACTACTACCTGGATATAGGAGAATCCGCCAAAGCCCAGGGAGTATTCGAAAAGGCATTGACGATCGATCCAAAGAACATCGAGACCCTCATCGGAAAAGCCCGGTCAATGTGGAAAAACGGAGATATCGTCAAGGCCAAGATGTTGTTGAATAAACTCATCACCCAAGCTGCTGACGATCCAAGACCTCTGTATTTCCAGGGCAGGGTTTGTGAAGACCTCGATCAATTTGAAGAAGCTGAAAAGAGCTACAAGGCATCCATTCAAAAAGCAAAAGGATTCCTGTTGGCAAGGGTTGCCCTTGCGAGGTTGTACCTGAAACAGAAAAAGATACGTGCTTCTTTAGACCAACTGACCAAGGCTGCAAAGGTGGATCCCAAGTCAGCAATTGTACATACGGGTTTTGGAGAGGTTTATTACGCCCAGGCAAACCTGCGCCTTGCGGAAAAAGAATTCAGAGAAGCCATAAGGCTGGATCCGGAGTTGGCATCTGCTCACATGAACCTGGCCAATACCCTCAGGGATGAAAAAAAGCACCAAGAGGCATCAAAAGAATACGAGATGACGGCAAAAATCTCTCCAAAATATCCGGACCTTCCCCTCGAACAGGGTTACAACCTGTACCTGCAGGGACAGTATCCAAAGGCCCTGGATATCTTCGAGACCGCTATTCAAGAAAACCCCAAGGACGATCGTTTATATGTCAGGGCTGGCCTTGCGGCAAAAGCCACCAATGACGTGGATGCAGCAATCAAGTATTTCCAGTCGGCCAATGGTTTGAACAATATGAACGCAGAGGCTCTTTTTCAACTGGGACTAATCTACCAGGAGAAGAAAGACAATGACAAAGCCCTCGACATGTTCAAAAAAGCTGTTGAGATACAAAAGGACCGGCCTGAGATCCACTTTCACATTGGTCTATCCTACCAGGCCATAGACATGGTCAGAGATGCCATTGATGAATATCGTGAAGCTATAAAAATCGACCCTGGGTTCACAGAAGCTCTGATGCGGTTGGCCGATGCCCTAAGTTCCACTCTACAATATTCTCAGGCAATAGAATACTACAAGAAAGTCGCACGAGATAATCCGGACAGAGTCGATGCCCTTGTGTCCATGGCAGACGCATACACAGCTCAAAACCAATACCAGCAGGCGCTGAAAACCTTGAAAAAAGCATATAGAAAGAAGCCAAAATTTCCCAAGGTTGCATATAAACTCGCTCGCGCCCTGGATGAACTGGATCGGAAAAAACAAGCGATTCATTACTATATCAAGGCCACCGAATTTGACCGATCGGACGCCATGCCTTATTTTTACCTCGGACACGCATACAAGGCCCTGAATAAATTTTCGAAGGCATTAAAAGCTTTCAAAAAGTACCTCAAACTCAAGCCTGACGCGGAAGACGCCGACGATATCAAAGACGAAATTTACTACCTGAAACAAGACAAGTAATTTTTTCAACCGGAGGATCCACCAATGCTCGATCCGCGAATGGTTACGGACAAAATGGACGAGATCAGACAACGCCTGTCATTACGCGGACAAGTGCCGGGCCTGGACAGGGTTTTCGAGCTTGCAAAATCAAGACGCAGCCTGGTTCACGAGTCAGAGACGCTGAGGCACCAGCAAAAAGAGGCGAGCAACCAGATGAAAGACCTGGTTCGTAGCGATCCGGATGCTGCCTCAAAACTGAGAGAAGACCTCAAAAAAGTCTCTGCAGAACAAAAAAAAATGGATGCCGAACTCAAAAAAGTCGAATCTGAACTCTCCAACAGGCTTCTTCACATACCCAACCTACCCCATGATTCGGTTCCTCCGGGAAAGGGAGAAGAAGACAACAGGGTGATCCGTATCGAAGGCGAACCAAAAAAACTCGATTTCGAACCCCTTGCCCACTGGGACCTGGGAGAAAAACTAGACATACTGGATTTTACCAGGGGTACCAAGCTTTCCGGGTCCAGATTCACCGTGTTGAAAGGCAAGGGAGCACGATTGGAGCGGGCACTGATAAACTTCATGATGGATCTCCATTCACAGCAACATGGATACACTGAGGTCTGGCCGCCGTTTCTCGTTCTCAGAGATACCATGATGGGAACCGGACAGCTTCCAAAGTTCGAGACCGACGCGTTCAAGACAACAGAACCGGAACTATTTCTCATCCCCACCGCTGAAGTCCCCGTAACAAACCTGCACCGTGATGAAATCCTCGATGTGCAACAGCTTCCCATAAAATATTGCGCCTATACCCCGTGCTTTCGCAAGGAAGCCGGAGCCGCAGGCAAAGACACCAGGGGGCTGATACGGCAACATCAATTCGACAAGGTGGAGTTGGTAAAATTTTCAAAGCCGGAAAACAGCTACGAAGAGCTGGAGGCCCTTACACACAACGCCGAGCGAGTGCTTCAGTTGCTCGAGTTGCCATATAGGGTTGTAGCCCTGTGCGGTGGGGATTTGGGCTTCTCCGCTGCCAAGACCTATGACATCGAGGTATGGATGCCGGCCCAGGGCGTATACCGTGAGATATCTTCCTGCTCAAATTTTGAAGACTTCCAGGCACGCAGAGCCAGGATCAGATTCAGGAGAGAAAAAGGGAAAAAGCCGGAACTAGTCCACACCCTCAACGGCTCCGGACTGGCCATAGGACGTACCCTTGCGGCACTGCTCGAATGCGGACAACAACCGGATGGAACAATCCACTTGCCCAAAGCCCTGGTTCCTTATACCGGTTTCGACACCATCTAGACCATCTGATTGTAATGCCATAGATCAATCTCGAACAAACACCAAAATATCACCCTTGCGCGTACCTGTCTCTTCCAGGACTCCTTCGGCAAGCTCAACTACGCCTGCTGCCTGGGGTACGATTTTCGACATTCGCCACTTTTTCATGCGTGAGATCATGTGCAAGACGGTTCCATCCCTTCCAACGAATACAGCATCGAACACAAATCTCATGAAAAAACTATGGATAGAGGTACAAGGGCTGATGTAGAGCGCCTCTCCTGCATCAAGTCCGTTGCGGCCGAGAAGCCCCCGCATGCGTTCCTTTACTGTCCTGGTCACCCTGGCCTTGTCCGCAAGCAGCCTGTCCCTTGTCTGGTTGACGATCTTCAACCGGGGAATCTCCCTTCGTCCTACTTCACGATGATTTCCAATCTTGGACCAGTGGTCAAGACCAGCCGATTTTCAACCTCGAAATTTTCTCCATCCAGAGTATAGCCCATGGTGCCTTGTGTCTCGCAAACCAACTCTGAAGCCACCATGTCCAACATTTTTTTATCTGAGATTTTTTTTCCCATGTATATCTTCGGAAAAGATGTGGTCAGCGCAATGGGAGAACACAGAACCGCAATGAGATGAAAAGTATGTGGCTTTTCGTTCCACCTGTGAAACGCTTTGAAGTTGAGCCCTATCTGCGAGACCGTGGATGCAGCCATGGCGGCCAGATTTTCATAGGGAAGCGGCTTACCATCTACGAATATACGGGCATTGACTCCCTTGAACATAGTTTTTGCAAACTCGCCACCTACCATGGAGGACATCACACCCCTTCCCAATAGCTTGGTGGCGCCCCAAGCGCTCTTTCCCGTCTCATAGAGCCTCTCAAGAAAATCATGGACGAAACCATTTCCAAATACAAATCCGTATCGATCCTCTATTTTCAGAGTATCGCGCCAAGTGGTCTCAAACGGCAAACCCTCCCTGTATTTGTTTACCAGGTTGATCATCAAGCCGCTTGGTGTCCCCTTTATGCCGCATGAATTCGCAGCGATGTTCATTGTCCCACCACGCAACAATGCAATCTTTGGTAATGTCCGTCCATCATACGCCCTGATGATCGCGCTCAGAGCCACAGAATTGGATCCATCCCCGCCATTTATTGCGAGAATGTCAACATCCTGTTCGCGAAACAACCTGGCCATTTCATCAACATCATCTATTGCCTCTGTGGCAACAGAAGTTCCCGTGGTGCCTACGATATATCCAAGAGACTGCATCCATTCCGGATTCTTGCGATTCTTACGCGAATGAGGATTGTTGATGACTCCGATGCCAGGCAAGCTAATCCAGTCCTTTCTCCCCAATCCAACACCTGAATTCTACCAGATTATTGTTTTGGCTCAAACCTTCCTATCGTACCATATTCTATGATACAGCCGATATAGTGGAGGCATGCAATACGTGCCCCTTGTGTACTTGCTCAATAGTGATAAAGCAATGTATGAATTTTCGATGGAGGATCACAATGCGGGCATATGAAATTCAAAAATTTGGTCTCCATGGCCTCAAGATGGAGCAACGTTCGAAACCCACGCCTGGTGCAAGGCAAGTCCTCGTTGCCATAAGGGCTTGTTCTCTAAATTATAGGGATCTACTCACTATCCTGGGCCACTACAATCCCAGGCAACCTCTTCCCCTCATTCCCATGTCTGACGGAGTGGGGGTCGTGGAACAGATAGGTGAACAAGTACAAGATATAAAGGTTGGGGACAGGGTTGCGGGAATTTTCGCACAGAAGTGGCTCGCTGGTCCCTTCACGCCCCAGGCGCGTGCCTCTACACTCGGGGGGCCTCTGGACGGAATGCTCGCCGAATATGCGATCTTGAACGAACAGGGAGTTATCAAGATACCAGAGTATCTCACGGACACACAGGCCGCGTGCCTACCGTGCGCCGGAGTCACTGCATACAACGCCCTGTTTGAGACGGGAGGGCTCAGGGCCGGACAAACCGTTTTGCTGCTTGGCACAGGAGGGGTGTCCATCCTCGCTTTGCAACAAGCTAAGGCCTCGGGTGCAAGGTGTATCATAACTTCGTCCAGTGACGAAAAGCTCAGTAGAGCCAAGAGCCTTGGTGCGGACGAGATCATAAACTACAAAACCCATCCAGACTGGGAAAAACGAGTCAGGGAAATTACCGGCGGACGTGGTGCTGACGTTGTGCTGGAGGTGGGTGGCGCAGCAACCCTGCCCAAGTCCATAAGTTCTGTTAAATTCGCAGGTCGCATAGCACTCATCGGGGTACTCGGCGGAGTAAAGACCGATCTTGCAGTAACATCCATTCTCATGAAACAGGTACGGGTCCAGGGTGTATTCGTTGGAAGCAAGGAGATGTTCCAAAAGCTCAATGATCTGATAAGCCTACATGAGATCAGACCAGTAGTGGACAAGGTCTTTGGATTTGACGAGGTCCATAAGGCTTTCGAACACATGCAAAAAGGATCCCATTTCGGAAAAATCGTGATACGCATATAGCCAATCAAAGGACCTGACATGACACATGTATCGCCTAACGCCCTATCGGAACACCGTTCCCGCCAACTCCTGAAACCATATGGTATCCCATTGGTTCAGTCTATTTTTGTCACCAGCCTACAAGAGGCGAAGAAGGCAGCCAGGCAACTCGGCTACCCTGTGGTAATCAAGGCAACAGGTGACAAGTTGCTTCACAAGACAGAGATGTCTTTGGTGAAACTCGCACTTGCCAATGACGATGCCCTGCAAGAGGCTTTCGAGCAGATTTCCAATTCCGTGCCTGAATCGAGCTATGATGGAATGCTCGTGCAGCCATACATCAAGTCACCTCGAGAGGTCATCACTGGTATGAAGCGTGATGATCACTTTGGTCCGTGCGTTTTGTTCGGCCTGGGTGGAATTTTTGCACAAGCCCTGGATGACGTGGTCTTTCGGGTTGCTCCCCTGGAAGAAAAAGATGCCCTGGCCATGCTGGACGAAATCAGGGGAGCCGAAATTCTGAGAGAGGTTCGGGGCGAACCAGCCGTCGATCGACAGGAGTTGGCAAAATTGATCGTTACCTTGGGCACCATTGGACTGGAAAACGACCACATCGAAGAGATCGATCTCAACCCCGTAATTTTTCAGGGACCTCACCCTGTGGCGGTGGATGCTCTGGTTGTTACCAAATAGATGCTACTTCAATATACGAAATTCCGCACGACGATTATGTGCATAGGCCTGTTCCGATGAGCCCATGTCTGCAGGACGCTCTTCTCCGTATGAGATGATCTCCATCCTGTCAGGATCGACTCCGATTTTACTCAGGTATTGCTTGACCGACAGAGCTCTTCTTTCTCCAAGGGCAAGATTGTATTCCGTGCTGCCTCGTTCGTCACAATGTCCTTCTATCTGAACCCTGATATCAGGATGAATCCTCATGTACTCTGCATTATTGGAAAGGGCCTGCCTCACTTCATCAGTCAGGTCGGAAGTATTGAAACCAAAATAAACAGTAACCAATTCAGCAGGTCCCTTTTCCTCCTGAACCTGGGGCTTTACCTGCTTAGCTGCGTTCTGTGCCTCTAACTCCTTACGCCGTTTTTCTTCTTCCTCACGTTTCTTTTTCTCATCACATTCCTTCCTGGCTTTTTCCGCCAGCTTCTTCGCCGCCAGTAAAGCTGTCTTGGCTTCCTCGTATCGCTCTTCCTTCAACAGAGCCTGGGCCCGATCCATGGTTGTCTTTGCTGCTTTGTATGTCTCAGGAGCACAATCCTTGGTCTTATCCAAATCGGAAAAAGCTTTTTTGGCTGCATCTATTTCCGGCTGTGGAACCTGTTTCGGACAACCCCAGAGGGACAACAACGAGATAACCATAATAATGTTCTTCATCTTTATATGAGCCATGCGCTTGTCTCCCCCTTTGTCACTTGGATTTCTTTTCTATCCACGGACCCCACTCGGGAGTAGAGTACTCTCCCTTGCCCCTGGATATCTGTCGTTGATTAGTTCCATCCGCGTTCATCACATAGAGCTTCGACTCACCAGTCCTCGTGGAGGAAAAGACCACCAGGTTGCCATCTGGGCTGAAACTTGGATGTTCGTTGTTTCCCTGGTCCTGAGTCAGCCTGCGAATCTCTCCAGTGTCAGGATTGATCTTGAAAATATCGTACACCAGCCGTTCGTCCCTGGCGTTGAACAGAATCCAGTCTCCTCGGGGAGACCAGTCTGGAGTCTGGTTGTAATTACCACGAAAAGTAAGCCTTTTGACCTGGCTTCCATCCAGATTCATTACGTAGATCTGAGGGGTTCCCGAACGTTCGGAGACAAATGCGATACGCTTTGAATCAGGTGAAAAAGTCGGGGAGGAGTCGATGGAAAAATTCCTGGTCAACCTCTTGGCTCCTGAACCATTTGGTCTGATTCTGTATATCTCCGAGTTGTCGTCCTGGCTCCGGGTCAGGGCAACCCACTTGCCGTCAGGAGATGCTGCGGCGCCAATATTAAGCCCTCTGGCCTTACTGACTCGCCTGGTCTTGCCTGTGGAAAGATTCAAAAAGTAAAGGTAAGGACCGCCCTTTATGTAGGACGAATAAAAAATGCCCTTGCCATCTGCGCTCCAGGCGGGAAGCAGGTTCAAAGATCCATTTTGAACGACACACCGCTCGTTATGGCCATCGAAATCCATTACGCATATCTGCTTGTTCCTTCCGACCTTCTTTGTAGCGACGATGCGAGTAAAAAACACCGAAGGTAATCCTGTGAAATGATTCACCACAGCGTCGGCCCAGACATGAACCAAGTGCCTGAGCTTGGCTTGGGATCCTTCGATACGCTTTTCCAATAATTGCTTACCGGTAGCCACATCGAAAAGATGGCAATCTAACACCACGTCATCACCCTGCTTCAACAGCCCGATCTTGATGAGTCCCTCGGCACCAACATTCATCCAATCAGCAAAGTTGATGGTGGCAGATGTTATACCCTCTTTGGCTGGATCAGCTAAAAAAGATCTTGGGTCCAGCAGCTTGAAAGATCCCGTAATACCGAGATCGGAACGCAACGTCTCCAGTCCCTGCTTGGCCAACACATCACCGCCACTACCCAAATCCTTGAACTCAGGTAGAGCCATGGGGTAGGGCCTGAAATTAGGATCGTCGATGGGCGGCAGCTTGACTTGCGCCGAGACCACGGGTAACCACGAAACAGACAACAAGATAAAAACCGAAGCGATTCTTCTCATGATCATTTTCCTTTACTCCATCTGATCGAGTTTTACTCAACAAGCTTTTGAGACAGTAGCAGGAATGGACAGAGAGTCAACGAACTACATCTTCGACGCGCGAAACGGGATTTCTATTCCCTCTTTCGAATACACACCAGCCAATTCCTCCGGTGGTGGAGCAAATGGGGCGGCTTTTTTGATGGCTCCCACCACCGCGTTGTCATACAGTTGGTTTCCTGAAGCCTTGAGCAATTTAAGGTTTTTTATGTTACCAGATCGATCCAGGTAAATTATCACGTCGGCCTGGAGTAAAAGCCTCTCCCTGGCGGGAATCAACTCAGGTACAGAATATTTCGCCTTGACCGCTCTGTAGACTTTGGTCAAATATTCATCTCCCTTTTGCTTCACGAGAGCATCTCCCTCTTCGACTCCATCCGGGCTGCCTTCCTGCTCGTACCTCGTCTTTTTTTCCTCCTTTTCAAGGTTGGACAGGATGTTGTCCATCTGCGCCGAATAATCCACCTTTTTCGCGGTTTTTGCCTTTGGCGCTGGCTTGGAAACAGGCGTTTTCTTCGCATTGTTTTTCGGAACTACGGACCTGGGAGGTTTTTTAGGCTGCACTGCTTTTTGTGGTTTGTGAGGTAACCAGTTTTCCGGAAGTTTTTTCCCTATTTTGACCAGCCTGGTGACAATAGCCTTCTGAGACAATGGTACATGCCTCTCGTCCATTATTCCGCCAATGACTATTATACCTACGAACGCCAAGTGGACAATCCCCGAACCCAGCACAGCGAGCCACACGAATGGCTGTGGTTTGAGATAAGCATATTGTTCTCTTACGTCCATGGCTACCTTAATGACGAACCATCAAGCTCGACGATCTATTCCCCTTGCTCCCGGACCTTGCGGTGTTTATCGCTCATCAGGAGAAACAGGTTCTGTGAGCATTCCCAATTCTTCCACACCAGCCCTTCTCAACGTCGCCATAATATCAACCACGAAGCCATAAGGAATGGAACGATCCGCCTGCAAAAATAGCTCTTTGTCCTTCTTTAGCTTTTCGTTGAAACGAAGTTTTTCCTCCAGCTCATCGGCTGTGACCTCGGTCTTCCCAAGAAAAATCTTTTTGTCCTTAGTGATACTCAAAATCAGGTTGTTCTCCTGGCTTCGCTCGATGGGTTGCGCAGTAGTCTGGGGCAACTGGACCTCGACACCTTGTTGCATAAGGGGCGCGGTAACCATGAAGATAATCAACAAGACCAGCATCACATCCACCAAGGGAGTGACGTTGATCTCACTCATGGTCTGGTCGCCACCGTCTCCCATGCCCATGCTCATATCGACCGCCTCCGTTCTACTTGAGGAAGTGACGCTTTACGATATTCAATAGGTCAGAACTAAACGTGTCCATCTCGTTATAGAGCACCTTGATGCGCCTGACAAAATAGTTATAGGCCATGACAGCAGGAATAGCAGCAAACAACCCCACGGCGGTTGCGATCAGTGCATGGGATATGCCCGGTCCCACCGCCTCTAACGTTGCGGTTCCCGGGCGAATTTCAACAAACGCCTTCATGATGCCCACCACCGTACCGAACAGGCCGATAAACGGCGCTGCAGATCCTGTCGTTGCAAGAAACGGCACCAGGCTCTCCATGGTGGTAAGCTCACTCAACGATGCTCGTCTCAATGATCTTTGTATGTTTTCAATGCCTCCCATGGCGTCGGACATACGCTCTGCCGCACCCTCTGCCTGGGTCTTTTTCAGCTTCGACAGCTCTACGTATCCAGCCCTGAAAACCTGGCTGATGGGGCTGTATGAAAGTTTTTCGCTGGATTGATAGATTGCATCCAGGCGTTTCGATCCCCAAAACACCTCCAGAAACTCGAAGCTCTGATGCTGGGCCCTCTTTAGGAATCTCCACTTATAATAGATAATCCCCCAACAGGCTGCGCTCATGGCCAGCAAGATCAGCAAGATTACAATAACCACCGGCTCGAACAACGGGCTCAGCCACTTTACGAGTCTTATCATGAAGCTATCGCCCGTCTGTGCAAGCAACGCTGAATTCAATACCTCGAACATTTCGCCTCCCAAAACTACAAAATAAAAAACAGCCAGATTGCTCAAATACCACAAGCAAGGTGTCATGAGCAAGACCGGTATCTTGACATAAAGGCTAAATCCATACGAATATCTACTAATAACATTGACTCGTATATCATGAGAAATCATGTCCTATGGACGATTTCTCAGCGAGAGGAGAAGAGTTCCATGAAGAAAGCAACATTCACATTCGTGGTTTTATACAGCGCGTTGGCCATGGTTTTTTCCGGATGTGGCGGGGGATCCACATCAGCATGCAAGGAAGGCGAACAGCCAGGTCTGTTTCTGTCCGTACGTCCTGATTCGGCCATAGCGGACGGCACATCGAAAATAGCTGTAACCGTAATCGGAAAAAACAGTTCTTGTGACATACTCCCTGAGGGAACAGCGGTGGATCTCAGGTTGACCAACCAGGAACCTGACAACCCAAATGATGATCCTGACAAAGTTGGTGTATTTCCAAACGGCGAGGCGGCCATCACTGTTCACACGACCAACCTGGGCGCCAGGGTAGACTTGACAAGCGTCATACCAGGCAGCGCGACCATTACGGCATCAGCCACGATTGATGGTCAATTCATGTCTGCAGTTCCTGTAAACGTATCGTTCGAAAATGCTCCTGAAAACAGGTGCAGTATAACCATGGAGGCGAATCCTCCATCCATCAAAGCCGATGGATCGAGTACTACCACCATTGAAGCCACGGTAACCGCCTATGAAGGCACGCCTGTTGATGATGGAACGGAGGTGAACTTCACCACGACCCTTGGTTCGTTTTCCGGTGGAAATGATACCAATGCCACAGTAAACACATCTGGAGGAATGGCTTCCGTCAGCCTGCGCAGCGAAGAACTCTCCGAGACCCAGATAGCCGAAGTAACAGCTACCTTCATCTGCAACGACCCCAACCAGACAGAAAAATCCAACCGCAGGGATATCCCCTTTACAGTTGGCGCTGATAAGCCTTTTTTGACTCTTTCTTCGGACAAAAACGAAGTCCTGGCAGATGGTAACAGCTATGCAACTGTCACAGCAGAGGTGTTTCTTCCAGACGGTAGTCGTGCCGGAGCAGGTGAGACAGTGTCATTCATTACGAATCTGGGTAAATTCGCAGAAGCTCCTGCTCAAACACCAACAGCTTTCGATGCCGTAACAGATTCAGAAGGAAAAGCCGTAGCCACGTTCATAGGTGGTACCACTGGGGGCCTGGCAACGATTCGTGCTTCTATATACATCCAGGACTACAATGCATCGGATGACGTGAGCATAAATATCCGACAAGTGGGATTCGTGGAGTTCATGGAAGCCGATCCATCCAAGCTTGGCGTCCGTGGCTCAGGTGTGAATGAGACATCACGATTGTCTTTCGCGGTCAAAGACACCGATGGATAACCATTCCCCAACGTGTTGGTAAACTTCACCTTGTCCACGGCACCAGGCGTAACCTTGGAACCTCTACAAGCAAGAACCGATTCCGAGGGCCTGGTCTATACCACTCTGAAGTCCGGTAACATAGCAACCAGTGTGACGGTAACGGCTACCGCCATCGTGGGCGAGGTGGAACTGGAAGCAACCTCTCCGGCTCTGGCCATCGTTGGAGCAAAGCCAAACGCTCGTGGTATCACTTTCAGTTGCGATCGTTTCAACGTGGGAGGTTTTGTTCTCGATGACGTTCACACCAAGTGTACCGTACTTCTTTCGGATCGCTATTCAAACAAGATTGGATTCAAAACGAGTGTCACCTTCATGACCGAAGCAGGTCAAATCACAAGCAACGCCACCACGGAAGATTCAGGAGACAACATGGGTTCCACATTTGTCACCATCAGGACAGGCAACCCAAGGCCCAAGGATGTGGCACCACTCAGCGATGAACCCTCGGTGACAGATGGAAATTATATCCGAAATCCGCGAGACGGTCTGCTCATCATCATTGCGGCCACCACGGGCGAAGAGGAATTCACCGATATCAATGGAAATGGAGAATATGATCAAGGGGAACCATTCGTGGACTTGGGAGAACCCCTCATAGATGCGGACGATAATGGAATTTTCTCATCTGGGGAACAATTCCTCGACGCCAATGGAAACTCCCAATATGACGGCCCTAATGGACAGTGGGATGGTGACACCATCATCTGGACCGCCACATGGATGGTGTGGACAGGACATTACCAAGGAGGCTCTTCCTGCGGTTCTTATTCGTCCCTGTGCCCCGGGACTTTCAACATCCCAAAGGGTTCAAATCAAACTTTCACCTGGAGCATCTCCGACTTCAACCTCAATCCATTGAACGCATCTCTCAACGTAAACATATCTGTGGACGGAAAAGGCTCTCTGGGCAGCACCGCTCCTCACCTTCCCTTTAGTGCAGTCGACAGCCTGGGTACAGCCATATCCATGGTCAAGGTAAACAATGTTCAGGCACGAACACCCTGTACGGACACGGATCCCATTTGCTACATAATCCCCATAGTAAGCGGTTTTACCGGTGGATTTCATGGAGAAGCCATTGTGGAGGGAGCAAGCATCACGGACACCAACCCTCCGGAGGATGGAACGGTCAGCCTCACGGCCACCTACAAGGAAACCTATGGTTCGGGAACCACCCTTACCGCTGGAGACATCGTCAGCGGGACATTCCAATAATTTTCTTTCGTCAAAAAAGAATCCTTTGAGATGACATTCGTCTAACATTTCCGAATAAACCAACGTCAATGTACCAGGAGGACATTGTCATGAAAAAAATCTCTGCTCTCTTTTTCTCCGTAATGATCTTTGGTCTGTTTACCAGTGGATGTATCATATCCTCGGGAGGATCTCCTTGTGATGGCATTACTTGTGACGGGTATGGCACTTGCCTCGAAGTTGGTGGAGAGGCCGAGTGTTCCTGTGATAGCGGCTTTACCAATGATGGTCCATTGCACTGCATAGTAGCCGGCTCCAGCATAGACCTGGACTGGGCTTTCGGACCTGGAGCAAGAAGTTGTGATGACGCTTACGTTGACAAAGTCAAAGTACAGATGTTCGACAACGGAAATAATGAAATTCTAAACCAGCAAGTGGCATGCTCAAACGGTGGCGCTTTGATCGACCAAGTGGAAGATGGCGACTATTCAATCGATCTCACTGGCCTATCCTCGTCCGGCGCCGAATGGTACACCACCACCGAGAACGTAACGGTATCAGGACAGGACATTCAACTCGGCACCGTGGTTCTGACTCCCACAGGTTCTGGGGATATGAAATTTCTCTGGAACTTCGGCGATAATCTGGATTGTATCGCATCTGGTGTAGGTAGGGTAAAAGTCAAAGTATTCGATTCCAGTTCAAACCTGGAGTTCGAAGCAAATCCAGTACCCAACTGTGATGACGAGGGCTCCATTATCAATGACTTTGCCCTTGGCACCTGGAACCTCGTCCTGGAGGGAATATGCGACAGCGATCTCTCAGTTGGCTACAAACTTGATGCCAACCTAATCATAGCCCATCCGGACGAAAACGACTTTGGAACAGTCACCCTCGAAGACGTAGGCGGCTGCCCGTAATATCAATTGACCGGTAGGGGCACGGCGTGCCGTGCCCGCAATC
>CAYSLH010000008.1:0-15191 GCA_964431605.1 uncultured Myxococcales bacterium | reverse complement strand
TGCCCGCAATCCTGCCCGCAATCCTGCCCGCAATCATACCCGCAATCCTGCCCGCAATCGTGCCCGTATGTGTTGACATCCCCAGCAATCAATTGCATGTTCTTGGCCATGGAAGAGTTCGATCCACGACCTTTGGGCGTTTTTGATTCCGGTATCGGCGGACTTACGGTTCTGGCGGCAATACATAGAATCATGCCATGGGAGAACACCATCTACCTTGGAGATACAGCCAGGGTGCCGTACGGTACAAAATCTCCGGAAGTGGTTACACGCTATGCGTTGAACAACGCATCATTCCTGGCAAAAAAAGGAATAAAGCTGCTGGTGGTAGCGTGTAACACGGCTTCTTCTGTTGCCCTGCCCGCTCTCAAAGAGGCCCTTGACATTCCCGTGCTGGGTGTCATCGAACCAGGTGCACGGCGGGCCCTTGGTATGTCGAGATCTGGTATAATCGGAGTGATTGGAACACAAGGCACCGTTTCATCCGACGCCTATAGAAAATCTATCAACGCAAACGACCCTATGGCAAAAGTATTTTCAAAAGCTTGCCCCCTGTTTGTTCCACTGGCAGAAGAGGGATGGGGTGATCACCACGTGGCCTATACTGTTGCTCAACAGTACCTGCAACAGTGGTCCATGGAAAATCATATAGACTCCCTCATACTTGGTTGCACCCATTATCCTTTACTCATACCTGCCATCGCCAAGGCCGTGGGGTCAGGGGTTGAATTGGTAGATTCGGCTAACGCGGTGGCACAGGCGGTTTTCAATCTCCTATACCCTGCTCAACCGCAATCCAGGAAACTTCCATTGGCAAAAGGCGCCCATGTATACTTTGTCACAGATGTTCCGGATAGGTTCAGTCTTGTGGGAAAGAGATTTCTCGGCAGGGATCTGGAAGGGATTGAGCAGGTGGATCTCGTGATACCATGACCATGATCTTGCGATTACACCTTTTACCCTGGTAAAATCTGCTGATAAAGGTCCACAGAAAGGGTTGGTAAATAAGTGAGCAACAAGCAGCAGATGGTCACAGGCTTCAACCACAATATCAAGCACGGTGGACAAATCTACCACGTTCAAACCGAAGACAGTGGAATATCCAATCCTCACATCATTACCCATTTGTTTGTTGGTGGAAATATTCTGGCAACAAAAAAAACCAGTTATGCTGACATCGTAAAAGCCGACAACCTGCAGGATATAGTAAGAGAACTCATGCAGGAACAGCACAAGGCCATGCTGCGAAATCTCATCAACGGTGTCTACGACGATATTGCATCAGCTTCCGCCCCAGCCCTGTCACCAAATATGCAAGTTGGAGCAGAACCGCCCATTCCAGACAAGTTTCCAGTTCCGCCACAGCAACCGGATAAACCTTCTTCCACAGAACCATCCCTGCCTGTCGCTACTCAACCCGCAGCAGTCCAACCAGCCATGGAATCTACTGCTTCGACTCTTTTACCCAAGTCTGTTCCAACTCCGGTAAAAAAAACACAGCCTGTTACACCGACAAAGCAAACACAACCAGCACAGTCACAGGCTGTAGGCCTCCAAGCTTCAACCACCGAGGCTCTATCCGAAGCGCCCACTGTTCTGATTCCCAGGATGGATGGGCCCCGACCCAATACCTCAGAACCAGGCATTCACAAACACGCCCCAACTGCCACTGACTCGAGACCAAAGTCGTCCATCAAAACCACTGGTTCAGCTGGAGGCTTTTCCAGGCCAAAGACTTCTCCAAAAATTTTCGTACCAAAAGAAGAACCTGAAAAAGTTCCACCAAATAAATCTCCGAAACCAAGGGTGGCCATACAGGCCAATGGCAACGAAAAGCCCCAAAAACAGCAAAGGTCGCCTGTCTCAGCGAAAAGTTCGGCACATTTGCCACCGGAAGTTCTTGCAGCAAGACGGCTATCTGAAAAACCCAAGCCCAAGGACACCAGCGGACCAACGATTTTCGGAGAAAACCTTATCTCGGAAAAAAGCCTGGATGAAGTCATCCTTGGATATCTTGCCGGAAACGATGACGACAAGGGTTGAAAAAACCTTTACCTTTGCACCGGACACAAAATGATACAGATGTACCATGTATACATGTCTTACGGCTCTGACAGCCCTGGATTGATCGATGTCAGCTTGCGAATAGAAAAAGCTGAATTCATTTTCATCACTGGTCCATCCGGCGCAGGAAAAACCAGTCTTCTAAGGGTGATAATGCTTGCAGAGCGCAGTGAAAACGGGCAAGTGCTTTTATTCGGGAAAAACGTGGCCAACATCAGGGAAAGGGAAATCACCCAATTCAGACGACGCATGGGTATGGTTTTCCAGGATTTCAAGCTGTTGCCGTCAAGGACGGTGGAGCAAAATGTCGCCATCTCCCTCGAAGTACTCGGTATGGGCCGTCGTGAGATTCGAAAAAAAGTCGGAGAAGCCCTGGAGTTGGTTGGTTTGGAACATCGAGCCCACAAGTTGCCCCCGACTCTCTCTGGAGGCGAACAGCAGCGGGTGGCCATCGCAAGAGCAATCGTAAACGACCCTCAGATACTCATGGCTGATGAGCCAACCGGTAACCTGGATCAAGCGCTTAGTGAAGAGATCGGTACTCTCTTGAACCGGATAAACGCCAGGGGCTCCACTGTTCTAGTGGCAACCCATGACACTGCCTGGATACAAAGAAGCCAACACCGGGTCATACATCTCGAGAAAGGTCGTGTGGTCTCAGGCGGAATGCCCATGGGATAAATACCATGTCGAAAATCGTATACTTTTTCATTCAGGCCTTCAGGCATATTCGCCGAAACCTGGCCGTAGCCGGAATCACTGTGGGCACTGTTTCAATCGTGTTTTTGCTCCTTTGTGTGCTGGCCCTGGTGGGATATAACCTGGGGCGTTTGGGTGAACGTATGAAGGCTGGTCTGTATCTGGTGGTCTACCTCCAGGACGATGCTACTAAACAACAAATCCTCGAGATTCGAAAAGCGTTGGAATCATCTAAAACCATCGCATCTGTCCGCTTCATAGACAAAAAGCAAGCTCTGGATATTTTCAGAAAAAGACTTGGCCCACAAGCTACTCTGCTTGACGAAATCGGTCCCGAGTCTTTGCCCGCAAGCCTGGAGGCAAAGCTTTCTCGCTTGGAAAAAAGTACAAATTCTTTGAGTGATCTGGCTCAAAACCTTGCCTCCAAGCCTGGAGTTGAACAGGTACGATATGGGCAGTCATGGTTGGAACGCTTTTTCAACTTCATGGATTTCATCAGGTTGATTGCGTTGATGGTTGGTGCGTTGCTTGTATTTGCAACCATGATGATCGTGTCAAACACCATTCGTCTGTCAGTGTATGCCAGGACAGACGAGATACACATTCTCAAGCTGGTGGGTGCCACTGACAATTTTGTAAAAGCCCCCTTCTTTATCGAAGGGGTCGTCTTGGGCGGACTTGGTGCGCTCTTGGGGATCGCAGGAGCCTGGATCTTGTTCATTCTTGCAAAACCCCTTATTGCAATACAACTTGGTCCCAACGCCGGCACTCTCAGCCTGGAGTTTCTACCTTTCTCTTCAGTGGTGATTTCCGCGACGGGTGGCGCTATCGTTGGAGTACTTGGAACCCTCGCAAGCCTGGGGAGGCACCTACGCATATGACTCGTTCCAACGTCATGGTTGTTTCATTCCTTCTGGCTCTCGCTCAACCAGCCCTCGCACAAAAGGCAAATCCAATCCGGGATGACTTGAACAAGGTCGGCAAGGATCTGATGAAAAACCAGAAGCTTTATCGGCATCTTCTCAAACAATCCACATCCTTACTCGGATCGTTGAACAAGCTGGACGAAGAGCTGGAAGACTCACAAAACCAGTTACAGCAGACTCAACAACGCATGGATGAGCTTGAAAAAGAGTTGGAAAATTCCAGGATACAACAACAGCAAGCATCTGTTTCCCTGGATATGCTGAAAAAGAGACTGAGAAAAAGACTCCGTATTCTATACATGCAAGGCAATATAGGCTGGTTGAATCTGCTTTTCAGTTCTGAATCCATATCCGAAGGATTGCAACGTTACGACTTAATCCAACACCTTGCGCAGTCAGATAAACAACTTTATGAAAACGTACTCATCAGCCGAGCGCGTCTTGCAGAAACTGAAAAGAAGATCGAGCAACAACGTAAATCCCTCGAGAAAACCCGTATACAGCTAAAAAAGAAAAAAGAGAATTCCATAATGGCCAGAGAAGAAAAACTCCGGGCCCTCGAACTTGTAAGGAAAAAAGCAACTCTTCATCATAGAGCACTGAAGGAACTCAAGCACGCCCGTGCCAGATTGGTGGAGTTGGTAGCCACCATGGAGGGTAAGCCCACTAAGGCAAAAGGATTTGCCACTTGGAAAGGCCGACTTCCCATGCCTGTTGCTACCGCGGTAGTAGAGGTGGGTTTTGGCCGAGAGGTGGACACCAGGTTCAAAACCGTAACTATTCACACAGGGATAGATCTACGCGCTCCAATGCATACCCCGGTAAAAGCCGTGTATCCGGGAAAGGTGGTTTTCGCCAAGTTCTTTCAGGGATATGGCCGCTTGGTTATATTGGACCATGGCGGAGGCTATTACACTTTATATGCACACCTTGCTAAATTTGAAGTGGTAAAGGACCAAAGGGTTCAACAGGGTCAAAATATCGGAACCATAGGAGACAGCGGTTCACTAAAAGGTGCCTATCTTTATTTCGAAGTCAGAAAGGCAGGAAAGGCAGTGGACCCAATGGAATGGATCAAGTCTTCATGACTGTCAATCTCCATAGGCGCATTTGGCGCATCAGCATGGGATCAGCCATCGTACTGAGTGCACCTGTGGTTTTGCTGAGCGCATGGTGTGCCTGGAATGCATATGCAAACCTGGATCTATATTCTCGTGTTGCATACCCTAGCCGAGGTATATCCTTGGATGATTTCCGGTTGTCCTTCCACGATATGCTTACCCAATGGTCCCGTAACCTCTTCTCGTGGAACGACAGTGGCAAATCCAACTTGCCGAAATTCAAACTGCACCTGAAAAACGCCCAACTGCAAGCTGTCTTGTCTGACCATTCGGGAAAGGGAAAATACGTCGAGGGTATTTGGTCCAAGGGCAATAGGAACATTCACATAAGAGTCCGCCAGAGGGGCCATAAACATTGGCACCACATGGGAGCAAAACATTCCATGAAGGTTCGATTCGGAAAAGACGGAGGGGGGTTGGGGCTCAAGGCTTTGGCTCTGATCAATGAACCGACACCATTTTTTATCACGAACGTTTTGATAGCTGAAGTTGCAAAAAACTTCGGCCTGCTTTTTCCGGAACCGGATTTTGTACGAGTATGGCTAAATGGTGCTGACATGGGGGTATACAGAAGACAAATAATGGCGGATGAGGCTTTATTGCGCAGGAACAACCGTTATCCCTGCAACCTGTACTCAGGGGATCTCGATGGTGATGAACCAGCACAAACTCTTTGGACGAAGCCAACTGCTTGGAAAAAAAGCGCATGGTGTAGTGGTGGAAAAAAATCATATATAGACTTGGCTTCCTTTCTCGACCATATCTCCTCCGATTCCTTCCAGGAGTTCAGCGACTTTGCACATAACAAACTGGACATGAAAAGCTTCGCCACCCTTGACGCGTTGGAAATTGCCTTTGGCATAGCCCAACGGGACTGGCGACAAGGGCACAAGCTCGTACACGAAATAGGATCCGGAAAATGGGAACCTGTGGCCTGGTCACTGAGAGGTTTTTTTGACACCGGCAATTTCAAGCCATCGAACAGTCCCCTTGGAATAAGGTTAGAGATGGTCCCAGGCTATCTAAGCATGCGCAACCGCATACTCCATCAAATGTTGATAGGGCCGGCACGGCCGACTGAGGTTCGAAATCGTGCTCTCGAATTGTTCAGCAAACTCATTGCCGAACTCACAACAGATGCCCATTGGGACGCTTACGAATTGACGCCGGACACAGACCCTTTTCTATACAAAATGCTCAGGCCCATGAACGAAAAAAAACTCTCCCTGGTTTTCGATTCAGAAATGGCATCCTACGCCATACGCCATGCTCATCTACTGTCCGAGCTGGAGAATGTAATCATTACAACAACAGCGTGTAGAAACGGTAAAAAAAGCTCCTGGCCTTTCCGGGTGACGATTTTATCAAGGGTGGGTGTCTCCCTGGAATCCATTGGGCTCTGGTTCGAAGACAAGCAGCAACACCCATGGGTACTGAAGGCAGCAGGTAAACGAATCCACAGTTCGCCTGAAAACAGCTTCACGAATATCCCAACGCCCATAGACTTATTTCCATCCGTTGAACTCGTGAAACATCAAAACCCAAAAAACAAAAACAATCCCTTGACGACCCAACCAACAACTGTTTCTTATGGAATGGAAATCCAGACGGATTCTGTTCCGCTCAAAGCCATCCTGAAGTGCAGAAACTTGGCGACCGGCTCCATAGTTGTGCTGAATGTTGATTTTTCACAACCTAAGATCTCCTGTTCGCATGGCGAACAGGAGCACCTGGACTCTAGCCTGGTCCCTTCCTTCACTGCGGGTCAACATAGTGCCCATCCCTGGTCCTATGATCGAAAGGAGTCAAAAAAGGAAATATCCTTTGGCCCGGGAGATGTTCCCATAACCCACACCATGACCTTTGGAGAGAATCAAAAAGTAACAGTTCTTCCAGGAACAAGATTTATCATGGACAAGGATGCCTCTTTGGTTTTTCTTGGGCAGGTACAGATTCTTGGAACCAGAAAAAAACCGGTACTCATGGAACCAGCCGGAAAATTCAGTTACGGTGGATTGGTGCTGCAAGGAGACCACGCCGCAGGCTCTCGCGTGAAGTGGCTGCACACAAGGGGTGGATCTTACCCCGTATTATTCGGACAAAAACTTCAGGGCACCATCAGTATCAACAACACGAAAAACATACTCATGGAGAACTGTAAATTTGAAAAAAACTCCCAGGGCATCGACCTGGTGCATGCGTCGAACGTATCTGGCTTTAGGCTTCAACACGTGACCATCAACAGATCGTCACAGGATGCGTTGGATCTGGAATTTTGCAGGGCAGATATCAGAGACCTGATCGTCTTGGAGCCCAAAGACGAGGCGATAGACCTCATGGGTTCAACCGTCGAAATCTCCGATAGCATCTTGAGTTCGGCAGGAGGTAGTGACATATCCGCTGGAGAAAGGAGCCGCGTCACCATTGAAAGATCGATTTTGAACCGCGGAAAAACCGGCATTCTGATCAAACATGGCTCTTCGGTCGTGTTCTTCTCCAGTCTTATAACCAAATGTAACACTGGAATAAAAGTGAAGGCAGCATCCAGATATTATCCCAACGGTTCGAGCCTTGACGCACGAAGCATAGCCATAGTCGATTGTGGTACGAACATAATCAAGGAAGAAAGGAGTTCTTCAAAAAAATCCGCCAGGACAAACCTATCAAACATTCTATATTCCTTTGGCCATACTCCCTTCATTGAACATATCCGCAAGGACATACTAGGTGTACCTAAGTGGAGCTATCTCGACAGAGCCATAGAAAAGCTCGCCTTGGGGGTAAACCTGCCATGAAATTCAGGTCTCCCAGTATGGGCTTAATACTGATGGTCGTGCTTTACTCATTGGCTGGTTTGTTCTTTGCCTGGGGCTTGGCAGTACCAAAACAGGATCGAATCTGGACTGTGGCACAAAAATTACGCGCTGGTAATATCAATGAGATAGATCCTGAAGATCTCCTTTTTTTCGAACACGAGCTCAGTCAAAACGATTCATTGGCCAGCTGGCTGCTCATGGGACGACCAGATGGCATCATCAGCCCAAACACCTTGGGTTGGGTGGATAAACCAGCTTTGGTGCTTGCCAGGATCCACAATAAAACCAATCATTGTTTCTTGGAACTAAATCTAAACGGTCCAAGGAAACTCTTTCCCATAAAAATCCGAGCCGAGGCTCTTTCCTGGCAGGTAGAGAAAACTTTTTCATCTCCCGGGCTACAGACCATAGAGATCCCTGCCCTTGATAATAAAGCGGAACTAATTGTAATAAGACGGCTTTTTTCCACGCCCTCCACATCCACCATGAGTATGCGCTTAGAGTTGAGTTGTCTTGAAAAACCATCCCGGGCACACGCAATGGCAGGGAGGTGAAATGGACTCACCAGGAAGATACGAACTCAAGTACGTCTTAGATCTCCAAAAGATGAACCGTATTCGTAACTCCATCTCTAAACTCATGGAACCGGATGAGCACAATGAAGAACACGGCTACAGGGTAGACAGCCTGTATTATGACACGCCAGACCTTGCATGGTTTTGGGACAAGGTAGAAGGCGAAAAGATACGAACTAAAATGAGGATCAGAACCTACCCCAAAGACTTTCGTAAAACTGAAAACGCCTTTGTTGAGTTCAAAATGAAAACAGGTCATGTGGTGACCAAACGACGAGTTCGGCTGAGGACTGAGCATGCCTTGATGCTTTGCAGTGGACAATCTCCAGACACCTTCGAAAGCCTGGAGCAAGAACGTTTCTGTGAAGAAACGCAAGCTATGGTCCATGCCATGTCCTTGAAACCGGCCGCTTTTACATCCTACATGCGAGTTGCTTTTTTTTCCGAACACTCTTTGTCGAAACTGCGAATCACCTTTGACACCCTCTGCAAGGGCAGGGTAAACGAACTGGGCCTGTTTTCTGATTCCCCATTATTTTCCTTCCTTCCGCAAGACATGGGTATCATGGAGTTGAAAACGGACAGTAGCGTACCGGGATGGTTGCTTGATATTTTACAATTTTACAGAGTCAAGATGACCAGAATGAGCAAGTATTGTACCGTGGCAGCCCTAGGACGGGGAATCGAAGTCCTTCCCCTTGTATCCTTGCCTGCAAGATTTACAGGAGAAAACCACCATGGATGAACTTTTCAAGGAGTTGGAACGGTTCAGGGACCTCACTGGAACTTTCACCCCTGTGGATATTGCCATGGTCATGTTTCTGGGGTTTACCCTCTCCATGGTGGTGGCCTGGGTTTATCGTAATACCCACAAGGGGATGGGCTATTCCCAAAGTTATGTGCATACCTTGATCATCATGGGAACGGTAGTGTCGTTGATAATGCTCATAATAGGATCGAACATCGCAAGAGCGTTTGCCCTGGTTGGAGCTCTGTCCATAATCAGGTTCAGAAACGCCATGAAAGAGACCAGGGATGTTGGTTTCATATTTATGGTAATGGCGATTGGAATGGCCGTGGGAACAAGATTCTACATGCTGGCAGTATTTTCGACCGCGGCTTTGAGCGCCATGTTGATCCTGCTTAGCAAGCTCGACCTGTTTGCTCCTTTGACAAGAGCAAGAATACTACGCATACAGCTTCCAGTAGAAACAAATCCAGAGCAAATTCTTGCAACGGTCCTGGATAAGCATCTGAAAAACTGGACCCTCTTGTCCCTGGAGACGGTGAGGGCCGGAATTCTTCAACAGGCGATTTACTCAGTGGATCTCAAGTCTGACACCAATCCGGGAGCCCTCATGGATGACCTTCGAAAACTCAATGACAACAACAAGGTCTCGTTGGTATTGGGAGAAAGGCAAGTGGATATTTAGTGACTTTTTTTGATAGTATACTGCCGTTGGTTTCAAACAGGAGAACAACATGGAACACACACATGAAAGCAGTCTCAAACACTTGGCAGCAACGATCTTGGTATTATTGCTCCTGGTCCACAGCGCATCTGCCGCTTCGGACGATACATACAAGAAGCTGGATATTTTTGCCCAGGTTTTGCAATATATTCAAAATTCTTACGTGGACCGTGTCGACTCTCAAAAAATTCTCTATGGTGCAATCAGGGGAATGCTCAAGACCTTAGACCCCCATTCTTCTTTCATGACTCCGGAGGAGTTTCGCTCTATGCAAGAAGACACTTCCGGGAATTTCGGAGGAGTGGGCATAGAGTTGGAGATGCGGGAGGGGATGCTTTTGGTCGTCTCGCCCATAGATGATACCCCGGCCAAGAGAGCCGGCATTCAGGCTGGAGATCAGATAGTAAAGATAGATGGAGCTCCGGTTCGAAAAATGGACGTCATGGAAGCGACCAAGAGGATAAAGGGTGTACCTGGAACCAAGGTGGTATTGACCATAGATAGGGATTCCTTTGAAAACCCCAAAGACTTCGTCCTTATACGACAGAGGATTAGGATAAATCCAATCCAAAGCGATCTTCCTCTGCCAGGCTATGGCTATCTTAGAATTCGGGTGTTTACCGAACGCACCGAACAGTACATGATGCAGGCTTTGAAAAAACTAAAGAAAGACAACAAGGCGCCCCTAAAGGGCTTGGTACTCGACCTGAGAAACAATCCGGGAGGTTTACTCAACCAGGCAATTCGAGTTGCTGATCGATTCATAGAAAAAGGCCTGATCGTAGAGACCCGGGGTAGAAGCAAAAGACTCGACGACTCTTCTGCCCACAGGCGTGGTACCGAACCTCGCTACCCCATGGTGTGTCTGGTAAATGGCGGTTCTGCATCAGCTTCTGAAATCGTAGCAGGAGCCTTGCAGGACCATAAAAGAGCGCTGATCATGGGCGTGAGAACTTTTGGCAAGGGTTCGGTTCAGACTGTCGTAGGGTTGAAGGACGGCTCTGGACTAAAGTTGACCATAGCGCGTTATTATACTCCGAACCACAGGTCTATTCAGGAGCAGGGAATCATACCTGATGTTGTGGTACCTCGAAGTTCACCCGTTGGCGATACGGAAATCCACATTACGAGGGAATCCGATCTCGATGGGCACCTTCACCGAGAAGGCCATACGGACGAGACCAGGAAGAAGCTGGATAAGATTGCTGATTTCCAGTTGCGCACAGCACTATACTACCTTAGGGCCTGGGAACGTTTTGGTGCTCGGGCTCCGGATGAAAAAGCTAAAAACACTCCTAAGAAATGACTTTCCATAGTAAACCAAAATTACTTTTGCATGTTTGCTGCGCTCCATGTGCAACCGTGCCGCTGCACAGACTTTCCGAAAAGTTCGACCTGACCTTTTTCTGGTACGGTCCCAACATACACCCTCAGTCTGAGCACGACCGTCGGCTGGAAGAGGTTCGCCGCTTGGCCCAAAAAAACAATCTTGAACTTATTGAACAACCCTATACCCCCGATCACTGGGAACAAGTGGTTGGTCCCTTTTCTGACCAACCAGAAAGCAGCTTCAGACAGAGATGCCAGTCGTGTTATCATCTGAGAATGGACTTTACCGCACAAAAAGCCGTGGAGTTGGGATTCCAGTGGTTTACCACCACCCTGAGCCTCAGTAGACATAAAAATTCCAAGGTTCTCGAGGGAATTGGTTTGCAAGTGGCAGGTGTTTATGGATTGAGCTATTGCAAAGAAAATTTCAAAAAGGCGGGTGGAGAGGCTTTGTCTGTAAAACTTTCAAAAGAGCTGGATTTGTACCGACAAGATTATTGTGGATGCAGGCTGAGCCTGATTGAAGCCAGGCAAAGGCGACAGAGCAAAGAGTTGCAAAAATGATGATCCCCGAACTACAACAACTAAGATCCCTACTAGTGCCATTAGTGGAGTCCTTTGAGCTGGATGATCCAAGCATGGGTATCGTAGCATGGACGCCCGTGGTGGGCGGAACCTTTGTACATCCGTTGACCAGGCAACCCATATCCAAGCTCAAAATTTACGCTGCCGGCGCAGACAAGATAAAAATAATCGAGCCCCGTTTTCTTTACTCTCTTCCTGCATTGTCCATACTTGGCCTAAGCAATCCTTCTCATCTTTGTTACAAGATAGCGAAAATGCTCGGTGAGACACTGGGAAACCTGGGAAAACTACGTGATGAAATCGCCTCATTGGGTATTACCTTGGACTTGGAACACGATATTTTAAGGTTGAAGGGAAGTGCCGAGATCATGAACACAAGGGTGCAGATGGTCTCTCGCTTACCTGACTCGCTGGTTCTGACCCACCTCGGTACCAAGGCGCTTTATCACCTCGACACCAGGGACAGAAGCTTGCTTCTCTCACACAACGCCCAAAATGATCTGGATGAGCTTGCTAAGTTGGTACAACAAATCATCACGGCAACAGAACAACAAAACTCACGCCCACCTTCGGACAACCCGCAGGGGAAGTTTACCAAAGGCACCTCTGACGTGATGATTTTGACCGACATGGTGGAAGAAGATTCTTCCCAAGAGCCACCGATTCAGCACGAGCTTTCTCAACAAGAACATCCTCAGCAAGAGGAGTTAGCTCCGTTACGTGTGGATTATATATTCGAGATGACTGGGGCCGATACGGAGATCTGGGCACACGGCAACCGACTGCGATTGAAAATTCCATTCAACGTGGTCCAGGGACATTACGTGTTTTATCTCGAACAAGTCCATCATAAACAATTCAAAGGTGTTCTCATAAGCCCCCAGGGAACCAGACACCCGGTGGATGTGGACTTTACTTCCATAATGGACATCAAGGAGGTTTTCGACAGGATTATGCTGATGTAATGATTCTAACTTCCTCCCAGCTTCTTCACCCCATCGACCAGCAAGAAAAACAGGTAGATTGCCAATGCTGCGACCAGAAGGAGGACTATTATCCTGAGCACGATTCCAAAAACCCAGAAAGCCAGATAAACACCAATCACCATCACCACTATTCCAAGCAGGCCTTCGATGATTCCCCTGGCGGATCTATGAGACAATATCAGTAATAATTTTTCTGGATCCATTTGCTCTCTCCTCGTATGACAAACATAATACAAGATGAGCCAGGTTGTGCAAAGCGCAACAGGGTGATCAGTAATCTGATGCCAAATAATAACCAGGTGGATTGAACCACACGGAGGATTCCATGCCTAGACGGCTCCACACAAGTACGATGTTACCAGCAATCATTTTGGCGTTGGTGGCTTGCACCAAGACCGACAAGAGTACGGCAGCTGGCATTGAAGAACAAAAGATTACCCATGTATCTCCTTGTGCTCACCCGCTGCTTTGGAAAATCCATGGACAACGTCCTTCATATGTCTTTGGCACCATACACGTGCCGGATGACAGGGTCTTAGCCCTTTCCAAATCAGTGACGAACGCCATAGACGGCTGTGATGAACTTAATACGGAAATCCCCATGGACATGGGAACGCAGCTATCCACGGCAACCAAGATGATGCTGCCTGATGGTAAAACCCTGGAGCAGGTTCTACCCAAGAAACTATACAAAAAACTGGAAGGCCTTTTTACTGCCAAGGGCTTTCCTTTTGCTCCTTTGAACCGGATGAAAATTTGGGCCATCACCGCCCAGGTGGTTCTCTTGGATCACCTGCTGGAATTTTCAACCAAGAAGCCCCTGGACATGGTAATTTACTTACGTGCACAGAAAAACGGGAAAAGAGTGGGCGGCATAGAGACGGTTGAGGAACAGCTATCGGTTTTCGACAGCTTGACGATAAAAGAACAAGTGCGAATGCTGCAACAAACCCTCGATCAGTTAGACGAGTTCCGTGCGAAGGGCTCCGATCCTGTGACCGAACTTCTTGACGCGTATCTGAAAGGTGACGAAAAAAACCTCTATGACACCATGATGGAAACATACGACCCCACCAATCCCCTGGACAAGAAGATCATGAAGAGACTGTTTTTCGATCGTAACATACGTATGGCTGACAGAATGGCTGCCAAGCTCAAGAAAAATGAAAAATCCTCATTCTTTTTTGCGGTCGGAGCAGGACACCTTCTCGGGGACCAGGGGGTCGTATCCCTGCTTAGAAAAAAAGGATTCAAGCTGACCAGAGTGAAATAAAAACGGGGCCGTCAAACGACCCCGTACATTACTCACCTGTCAGTTGAGTACATCCTAAAATGACTCCAGGAACTCATCCCACGTAGTATGCAAACTCCACACAGCGCCGGCGTCGGTATACTCGCTATCCGGTCCGGTTCCCCGCGACGGGAAGTAAATGCTCAAACCATTTGCTCCAGGATAGTCAGACTGTGCCCGGTTATATGCGATGGTGATCTGCAACTGAGCAACCAACGCATTGGCTGCATCCACCAAGTCCTGAGGAGCACCGTTCATGGCGGCTACTCTCTCGGCGAAATCCTGTAAATCACGGAACTCGGAGAGATAGAACGCCTGGGTGGAGCCCCTGACAGAGCTGATGCTGCCATATAGATCCTGGTGAGCCATGAGAGCGTTGGCAAAATCCGTAATGGCTATATTCAAGGCGTCCATAGTGTCCAGATCCGTGACAGCCAGGGTGGAGTCGCCTGCATCTTCGTTATAGAAAGCATCCACAATGGACGTGGCCAGTTCCAGTGGTGACATTTGCCAATTGCTCACGAGTCCGGGAAGGAACCCGTGATAGGCCCAACCACGGCCTGGCTCTGTCTCTGAAGATGCGACCAAATAGTGAGCGTACGGAGCGCTGGCGTCTGCTATCTCCCACATGCCCATGAGACAGGCATCGAAACCCACTATGTCCAACTTGTCGCCCAAGTGTTGTGTTATACCTGCCAGGGCCTGGGCGTAATCACCATTGGAGACTGAGATCTCGTATGCGGTACCGTGATCGTCATTGGAAAACCCCTTGGTTACAGGATTGTCCACCGGTTTTTTCCATCCACCACCGTGATCCCACATAATCATGGCATAGTGACGTGCGGGATAATTGTCGATGGCCCAAATACCGAAGTCCCGCAAAGTTTGCCAATCGCTCATATCTATTTCGCCTCGTTCTTCCACCACGTCATAACCGCCCTGAGTGATGTAGATGACATTGGCAGGCCCGGCATAGGTATCGAAAAGAGCGACGATATGAACGTACGGAGACGAACCGGCCTGGCCCATTTCCGATACATCCTCGTATCCATAGCTTTCAAGGTTATTATCGGCGTTCAGATACACGATAAAGGCCCACTCGTTGGCGTCAGGATCCATGATGCAAGTGTCAGGATCTACAGGATCTGGAATATATCCCGTGTTGCATTCACAATGATAAGCGCCCGGAAGGTCTGGTACGCACTTGTTTTTATGTTCCTGTACACACTCGTTGGGATCGCAAGGATCATCTACGCAATCTCCGTCAAAGGGCAGGGTTCCTTCCGGACAAACACATTCGTATGAAGACCAATCGAAGGAAGCAACG
>CAYSLH010000007.1:16889-45932 GCA_964431605.1 uncultured Myxococcales bacterium | reverse complement strand
TCGATTGATGCCAATTGTTGTAAATGGTCAACACAGACAGTGGACTGAGGACTTACCGTGTCCCGGGTCCTCGATGAAATGAAATTTTCTTTTCCCATGAAGACGGTTTTCATAAATGGCAAACGTATTCCCAGGGCAGAGTATGAAAAGATGCTGTTGAAGGATGGGGATCGAGTGGAAGTGATACACATGATGAGCGGGGGCTGACCTGAAGCGAGATCATGCCGACCGCGCAGGAGGACAACATATGCGCCTGCGTACCTCACTCAGTCTGTTCACGGGGCTTGTTGTGGCCGCCCTTGTCATAGTCCTGATGGCATCGGTGGTTCCTCTCTGGAAGTCTGCGGCTGAAAACTCAGAAATAAAACGGGGCAAGGGTCTAGTGGAACTCTTGAGTCATACATACGCTGTCATTTCCAGAAAAGGAGACAGGGTCGAGTTGCAAAGGGTTCTGGATTGGATCACCACTCAGCCCGGAGTGGTCTTTGCAGCCATCATCGACAGAGAGGGCAAGGTTACGATGTCGTCCAGCGTACTTGATGGGCAACCATTCTTCCCCCTGGACCGACCAGCGCCCGATCCCAAGAATCTTCTCAACTCAGGGCAGGATTCGACCCGCCAGGTCAAAGATACGATCTTTTCGAAACCCATCCTGGATTTTGCCACTCCTTTCGTGTTGGACGGAACTACAATGGGAACGGTTCGGATGGGAATCGACGCACAGCCGTTGGATACATCACACGTTCAGATCCTCTGGAAATTCTTCTGGATAGGTTTGCTTGGACTGGTATTGGCAATTGCGATGCTCAGCCTGTTGTCTTCTTCCATTTCTCGACCCTTACTTGCTCTTTGCGATAACATGGAACGCTTGGCCGAAAGAGATTTTTCCATGAGGAGCAAGGTCTCGGGAGCGGCTGAGATTAGGCATATTCAGGAGACGTTCAACCGCACAGTCACAGCATTACAACAGCACGCGGACAAGACCAAAAACCGTACGCCTGAAATCGAAGCTGGCTACAGAGTCCTGTCTAAGCTTGTGACAACCATGGATCGGCAAGCTATGATGCGGGGAGCTTTAGAGGTCATAGCCGATGTCCTCGGAGCCGAACATTGTGAATTATTGGCCCTGGACACCAACCGGGAAATCCTTGATCGCTTTGCCATAGGCCCATCAGGCTTCGCCTCGGGTAGTGAATCTCCTGCTGCATTCGACCTGGATAACTTCAGCCAGGTATCTCGTCTGGACATGCTCATCAAAAAGCACCTGGGCCCGTCCGACTCTGATATCTTCGTTCCCCTTGCCATAGACGACAGGCCCCTGGGAGCTCTAATGGCATCTTGTAAAAAAGGCCGGCAGTTCGATGAATCCGCAAGGCAGATCGCGTCCAGTGTTACAGCACACCTTCTTTTCGCACTTGAGAATGCCAGATTGTACGAGTTCGCCATAACAGATGGGCTGACCGGCTTGACCATCAAACGCTATTTCCAGGCAAGGCCGGGCCAGGAGATAGACAGAGCAAGGCGGTATAATCAACATTTTTCATTGTTGATGCTGAAGATAGACGACATGGAAAAAATATCAAAAGATCACGGCTTACCTGCCTTGGACCAGCTTCTTAGAAGCCTCTCGAGTAGGTTACGCAGCACCCTTCGTTCATCAGACCTGCTGAGTCGGTGGTCTGATCGAACCATCGCCATTTTGTTACTTGGGCAGGAGCCGTTGCAAGCCATGGCTGCTGGACAAAAACTACTTTCAGCCATTTCGGAAAGAGCCTTTTCCATCGCGGACGGCACCAATCTAGATATCTCTATCTCCATCGGCGCTGTGTCCTTTCCGAATCATGGAACCCAATCTCAGGATCTCCTGGCTGCCGCGCTAAAAGCACAGGAATCAGCAGAAGCAAACAGTGTCAACATTCCCCCTGTCTCACCAACAGAAAATTCGGAAAAAGCCTAAGCATCGTTCATTTCAAATACCAGAGACCCGACATCACAATGTCTCGGGAATAAATCCGTAATACCGTCCCATCCAATAGGCCAGCAGATAGTCTCCGGGAGGAGCTATCACTCGTAAATTTTCGCTACATCCTCCTAAATCGTAAGGATTTTGCCACCACAAAAAGGTACCTGGACAACGTTCTGATACAGTACGTGGGTAATCACCTATCTGTCCTCCCTGCCGATCGACACATGAGGCCTGGCATTTGGATTCAGGGCACTGAAGATTAGGAATGTGCTGGGATGAAGGAAATTGCCTTAGCATACATATGCCGTCTCGCACTGCATCGTACGCAGGACCATCGGAATCCGGGCCCAGTCGTTTTTGCGACGCATAGATAAAATCAAACCAGGCGTTGTGCTGTTCGCTGACCGGCTTTGGAGTATCCTTGGGAGAGAAAACATCATCTTCGAGATGTTTTTGGTATAATGCACGAAGCTCTGGGTCGTGTTCGAACCATATGAGATTGTGCAACGAGGTAAAATGCATGGAAATATTGTTCCAATTAGACAGACAAGATCCTTGCCCGACATACAACCCGGCATTGGAAAGGTATTCAGGATATGGGCGGGGAGTCTCTATGGGCCTTTGTATGCAGTCGACCTTTCCATGCTTCTGCAACAGGCAATCATTGTAAAAATTCCACAATTCCTCATCCCCGGTGGCAACAGCAGACATGAGAACATAGTCCAAGGCCATGGCTGCGTTGAAGCCGGGGAAATTATCCAGAGCCATGGCATACAATCTACCATGCTCCACTGCTCTATCGTCCCAATCGGTGATCTCCAACCTTGTATCCACGAGCATGTGCCCTACTTGCCGTAACAATTCAACGGCCATGGAGCGTATGCCGGGATCGTCCACCAGTTTCACCACTGCACCAAGGGCGAACATATGCCCCGCATACTCGTCCTGGCTTACATTATCCAACCAACACCAACCGGCATATGCATCCAGGCCGCAGTGGTCCGTGGTAACCCACTCCATGGAATCTGCATCCACAACCTTTACGCAGCCGTCATCTCCCACCATGACCCACTGGTTGTCATCCTTTTCCACGTCAGGAACATATCTGCTTGGATCATCGGGACAACCTACACCACTGACGCCAGGTGGAATATACTGCCTGGTAAAAACTCCCGGAACACCTGTTATTGCCATACGATCCTGCTCCCCCTGCATGAGCAGTCTCAGGGTATCCAGAGCTTCGGCCTCTCCTGTGGTCGCATATCTGAATGCCTCAGCCGCAAGATATAACGCACTCCACAGCCCATCGTTTTCACCCGAATGCCAGGACTCGACATCCTTATAGGTAGCAGAGGACTCGGGAGGATTGGGTCTCGTACAATCCTCTCCATCACATGGCAGTGTAACTCCTGTCATCCATTTCAGCGCTGGATGAATATGGAGCCTTCGGGAAATATCTTCGTAATATACCATCTTGTCATGAAGGGATTCGGAAGTTGCAGCCGACTCATCATCGCATGTACTGAACACTGGAGAACCCCATCTCCAAGGTGCGATGCATTTTCCCTGCTCGCAAAGAAACCCTTTTTGCTCCATGCAATTGGTCTCAACCCATTTTCCCTGGATGCACGAAGAGAGCACCAAGGCATCGTCCGAACATGTCCATTGGCCCTCGTCACACTCCATTTTCTGCTCACCACTACCACATCCGAAAAAGAACAAGGCAGCAAGCCAAAGGCAATTTTTATACATGTATGTCTCCTGTTTTCCATCGTTTGCTTTGTCTCCGATTTTGTCTCAAAAGACACAACCGAGACAATTCATTTTAGTCTCGTCTTACTCCCACAAGCTTCCAAGCAAGGCTAACTATCTGTTATCACACAAAAAGAGTCCATAAATCAAGCTGGCACGGCATTCGCAGTACACAAGGGTGGAGATAGTACAAAGAGCGAGAAAAATCAGGAGAAAGGTCTGTGATCTCATGGCAGAACCCTTCAATGAAAACCTCCTCAGGATTATCCGGCTTTCCAGGGAAATGTTGGCCCTGGCGGACGAAGGAGACATGGAAAGAGACGATGATTCATGTGGAATAATCTATGGTATTTTGCGAGACGCGGCCTATCGCCTTCGAAAACTGGCCGAACAAGAGTGTGAAAGCCATCGTCAACTGGGCAAATGGAAAACGGAAAAATGACCGGGCCAAACAGGACATGAAGGCGGCAGACAAAAAAATGCTAAAAGAAGTTCTCTCCCTGCGTAACACCCAGGGACTGGTGGAGTGGTCGCTATGGACACGAGCACCACTGCGTAAGCTCTTTTCACTAACTTATGACAAGGATCGAAAGATTCGCTACCAGGCCATCGAGGCCATAGGCCTACTCGCCTCCCGAATGGCTAAAAAAGACGAAGAGACAGTACGAAATTTCTTACGAAGTCTCTTATGGCTGATGTCTGAAGAATCCGGAGGCATTGGCTGGCACGCACCAGAAGCAATAGCAGAAATTTGCATCAATCTTCCCCAACTATCTGAAGAATACGCCAGATTGCTTCCTCAGTTCGTCAAAGAGGATTCGTTCAGGCCCAGTGCCCTTGCAGCCTTATATCGACTGGCTCCAACATCCCCAGGCATCATAAAAGATCATGCAACTGAAATATTATACACAACAGGTGCAAAACATGAATTTCAAGTATATGATTTTTCGAAAAGGGTATTTTCGCAAAAAATGGTATGGCATATTTTCGAATTGGCAGGACTCACAAATGAAGAATTATCTGCGTAAACTAAAAAATCAGACACGCTGACCTAACCACAGGAGCTAAAAAATGGAACACATTCCTTCCATAGAACTGGCCATGAAAAACGAAAAAGCGGAAATGGAATATTATCTTGGCGAGTCGAGCCGCTCTCGAAATCCAGTGGCGAAAGCACTGTTCAAGACCCTGGCTGAAGACGAGCAAGAACACATGACCCGGCTGCAGGTTCTCCATGAAAAACTCACGAAGGACGGCTCGTGGCCGGAAAAAATGCCGATCGAGGTAAAAGGCACGAACATCGAATCCGTGCTGGAAAATATCAAAAGGGACAAAGAGTCGGCACAAGAGCATGACATGAATGACATCGAGGCTCTGAAGAAAGGCATCGAGTTTGAGGCCAAGGGTTCCAGATTCTACGGTGACCTTGCCGCAGATTGCGACAATCCCCAGGAAAAAGAATTCTTCAGCGTGCTTTCGAGGATCGAACGCCAGCACATGCTTTCCATTCAGGACTCCCTGGCTTACCTGGAAGATACTGATACATGGTTCGCCCAAAAGGAACGATCCGGACTGGACGGAGCCTGAACGACTGTATTGTTTTACCAATCAAAGAGACATCTCCCACAACACTAAGAACCTGGGGCAGGGCCGACGGTATGGATTGCTCGCCTTACAATTGACTTGAGACACCATGACGACTACTCTTTATCCAATTGTTGTCTAAAACAATCGGAGGAACGTCATGGCGTTTGATAAGGTTGTGTCTGCGGTCACGGGTGTGCTCCTGGCACTTGCCATGCTCACATGGGCCGGTGGCATGTCGGCATGCAGCACCAGCGACCCAAAAGTAACCATTGGGAAAAAATTTCACTTTGAACGCCTTTCAGCCATACAGGAAGGTCGTAGCACAAAACGCCAGGTTGAAGAACTCCTGGGACAACCATACAAAAAGGAACAACTAGCTCCCAGGCGTGAAAAATGGCGTTATTATTACAGGGAAGAGTTTTCCAAGACCTTCGCACTGTTTATAAACATGGAAACATACGTGACGGAAAAAGAACTCATAATAATCTTCGATGGTGCATTCGTTGATTCCATCAAGAAGAACTTCACCCAGTTTACCGAATAGCTACCTGACGAAAATCCAAGATTTTCATTCAGTTTGAGCTTCCTTCTTTCCTGTCCGTGGAGAACATGATGAAAGTGCGGATAACCACAATACTTGTTTTATTATTTAGCATATCCACGATGGCCATGGCATCGCCGGTGGATCTGCTCGAAGCAGACACCCAGGCATTCGTGCAGGACAACGGGGCCATGGATGTTATTTACTCTCTCAAGTTCAGAGAAAACCAGGGCAGAGAGTTCATAAGGAAGATCGGTCCATTTTATGAGCCCATACATTTCACAAGGGCCTGGCTCCTCGGTGGTGATATCAAGAAAAAAGCACAGGTGAAAAATGCTGGAGGCGGATACTACCGGGTCGAGTTCAATGGTGTTCGCACCAAACCGGGTCACGAATATACGCTGGAGCTACATTACAGGTGCAATCACAGGTTTACGGATCCTACCCAGCGAGGCAGCGAAAAGCTTCTGGCTGTATGGTTCAATCCGGTCCGATGGGTGCTTCCGGTAAAAAAATCTATTATAAAGCTGGTGCTCCCCCTTGTACTGGATAAGAGCATAGTAAAAAAGCACGAAGACATCACCCCCCAGATGGTCAATACCCTGGGAGTTCTGACGGATGATTCAAACAAGAGTGAACAAGATCATTGGGCGTTTGTCTATACGGACTACAGAGATCAAAGAAGGCTGACCGTATACGCTGAAAAAAATAATATCCCAGCCGAAGGTCTCCACTTGGTGAAGCTATATATCCCTGCTGGTTCCATGCCAGATGTTGCAAAGGGCAAAAACATAGAATCATCCGGATCTGCTGATTCAGAAAGACTCGCGGCCACCGGGATTGCCAAACTACTTACAGAGGATTACGAAATATCATTTTCGTCCGACAGCAGCATAAAGTGTTTTGCAAGATTGATATTCGAAGAAGATGGTTCTCGAAATTTTTTTCCAATTCCCAAAATCTACATCAAAAATATGGAAAAGAAATATCGGTCGGAACAATGCAGGTTATCCATTGATGGTCAGCTCAAATCCTGTGAGGTAATCACGGACAAAGGTCTGAGGTTCAAAAACAGGACCAAACCGGGACAGCGTATCGAATTGGATTTCACGCAGGCTTTTTTTATCCCCATGGAATATCCAATTGAGTTGATCCATGGATTTGCCTATGCATCCATTTCTTTTCAGGGTGTGGACGGGGACTATGCCCCTCGCGACAGCGTCACCCGCTCCACCTTGACAATCTATACAGGGCTACCAGTTGTGGGCATGACGAAGGCAGCTACCGCAATAGCTGATGGGGCAAAGGTACTGGCCCTGTTCGGAAAAAATCCCGAAGAGGCAAAGATCCCCATTTCACTTTCAGCCCAAAAGACAAACTGGGCTTCGGCAATGAAAATTCTGAACTTGAAATACAGCATAAAGGGATTCGACCCTTCCCAACCTGAACTCGTGGCGAGACTGGTTCGCACAGATGATCTCAGCAAACCTCTCAGCTTTCAATTTCACATGCCGTCGGATGTGCTGCATATGCAAAAAGGCATATTTACCGGCCTTTATTTGTTTTTTCGACACCTGTTTAGTGGAGACGTCACAGGAAAGGAAATACAAGACGCATGGGGTTACCTGGGAGATATTGTTCAATATGGATTGTATTTTTTCCTGCTCAACTCCCTGATATTGCTCGCGTGGTTCTTGGTGCTGGGCTGGGTGCTGTTCATCATAGATTCCATAGCAGACACCACCATGACCAAAGACATCTTCCTGCCGGATGGAAAGTTCAGGATTATCCATCCCACAAAGGGAACGATCTTCGGTTGGACTGGCTTTTTGGTACCATTCAAGCTTATTTGGCTACTAGTCTCAGCAGTGATTGCACTGTTTATAGCCCTGCTGCGATTGCACCCAGCCCTGGCTCTGATGATCAAGAAAAAAGCATCGACGATAAAATACGTTCAACCCGAGATCGAAGTCGCAACGTTCCAAAAACCAGGCTATGCGGCGGAACTCACCCCAGAACAAGCAGCCATGGTAATGGACAGGCCCATAAAGGCCATAAACCTGATCATCTTGAAGCTCCAGAAACTAGGCGCAATAAAAATACTCAGCAGAAATCCCCTCCAACTCAAAGTGATAAATTCCTCTATTGCCATGACACAGTCAGAAAAGGCTCTCGTAACCAACTTGAACGAACGGGGCATGCTGCCCCGTAAAGGAGTTACTGCCGTACTCAAAGCCCTGAACGAAGAGCTCCAAACAAAAATGTGGCGTGCGGACACCGTGGCGACACAAGACAAACAACGCCAGATCATAAACGACAAATGGCAATCCGTATCTAGTATTCCTCGTTCTCAAAGACAGACATGGTTCAATGACAATTACTCTTGGCTTTATTTGCATGACCGGTTTTTCCAAAATATGACGAGAACATTCGGGACTCTTGACGAAAGCGCATCAATGGATACCCCCTTCGATACCCTGGCTGCATCCCGGCAGATAAGGACCATAGAGGGCCCGGTACAAACCGTATCAGATTTTGCAGAAGGAGTCGTGGATAGTATCGAAAACACCGCATCAGCCACGGTGGAAAAACTCGAAGGGCTTTTCAACTTCGACAACGAGGCAATAGCGCAACAAGCAGAAAAGCTTTCGTCCCTAGGACCCGATGGTATGGATGCAAGTTCAATCGCCACATCTGTCTGGGCTGGTTATGACGCATGTCACTCGGCGTGTCACTCGGCTTGTCACTCGGCATGCCACTCGGCTTGCCATTCGGCTTGCCACTCGGCTTGCGCATGTCACTCGGCTTGTCACTCGGCCTGCGTATCATCCTGCGCCGGTGGATTCTAGTCCCATGGAGGCCCCTGTTTTGCCCACAACCAACGAACAGCAAAACTTGAGTTATGATAACAGGATTTTCTCCACCCTAGACGCTATGGAGAGTTTTATCGACTCCACCAAAGACGCTCTTTTTATACGGCGAGCCGACAGCCTCCTTATGATCCGTCCCGACAAGACCATGGGCCTCAACGCAACCGCCCTGGAAATTCTGGATTCTCTCTATTCCAGGGACAGAAAGCCACTATCACAATCATTCGACGACCTGGCCCACAGGATGGGAGTGGAACGAGACAGGCTTATCCAGGACGCTCAACGCCTTTTAGAGACGCTGGGCTCAATCCTCAATGACGACCTTTCTCCCAGGCAGAACATAAAATTTACTTCTTTTGAACGCTCCAGGGTGGCTTTCCCTACTCTCTCGGAAATAGCCCTCACCTATGGTTGCCAGAACCGGTGCCAGTTTTGTTACGCGTCCAGCCCTGACAGGAAAGACGAGCACAAACCCATGACCACGGACCAGGTCAAGCTGGTCATGGACAAGATATTCCATCAGGCCCACGTTCCATCTTTGAGTTTCACTGGCGGCGAATCCACTTTGCGGCCTGACCTTCCGGAGTTGATTAGGTACGGTGTCGATCTGGGCCTGAGGGTAAACCTGATAACCAACGGAATCAGGATTTCCGACATAAAATACGCAAAGCTCCTGGCAGATTCCCATCTTGCCTCTGCTCAGGTGTCCTTAGAGGCAGCCCAATCCGAAATTCATGACGATATCGTCAGGCATCCGGGAGCTTTTGAAAAGACAGTGAAGGGAATTGGCCATCTCAAAAGTCTTGGTATTCACGTACACACCAACACCACACTTTGTGCAGCCAACCTGCACCATGCCTCCGACATAGTACGATTTGTGGCCAATGACCTGGGACTACGCACCATGTCCATGAACATGGTCATACGGACGGGCCTCGCCCTGGACGGCACCCCCATAGGTTTGACCTATACCCAGGTGTCTGAGGTGCTTCCTTCCATCATTTCAGAGGCTCAACGACAGGATGTCAAACTGGTCTGGTACTCGCCTATTCCTTACTGCATATTCAATCCGGTCCTCAACGGCATGGGTGCAAAATCCTGCGCATGCATAGACGGTATACTTTCAGTGGATCCGGCGGGTCAGGTTCTGCCATGCTCTTCCTTTGCCACTGGAATCGGCTCGTTACTGCAAAAAGATTTCGCCAAGATCTTTCACAGCCGGGCGGCGAAGTACTGGCGTGAAAAACGATTTGCTCCTCCCGTTTGCAAAAACTGCCCGGACCTGGACGTATGTGGGGGTGCCTGCCCCCTGTACTGGGATGCGGCCGGCTCATTTGCGGAGCTTCCGGTAGATGGATCTGACAATCCTGAACTCTACGAACGATGGGCAAAGAGTCGGGCCAAGGGGGTTAGTTTCGGTGTTCAACCTCCTTCTTCCTGCGACTTGGATATTGATGGGAGAATAACCACATGAGCCAGGGCACACTCGAAGATTTCAACAGTTTCGTTACTAGCAACTCAATGCTTCTCGCCAATGTCTCGGAGCAATTGACTCGGCAACAGGAAAAATTCGAGACCTATTTCACCGAGGTCAAAAAGGTACGGGAGAACGAGCTGGCACAAATCACCGAGCACGTACTGGCAGACAGATCGAGACTAGGCCAGGACATGAACCAGCGACTCGATGCTGCGTTGAAATCGGAAAGGGAGGCGTTCGACAAGAAGCTTTCGGAATTGCAACAGAAAAAGAAGGAACTGGACGAACAAGCGGAAAAGCTTCGTGCCGCCAGCGCTGAAGAAGAAAAGAAAATTCGGGCAAAGAATATCGAATTGGACCAGAAGGAAGAGGCTCTCAAGTCGCGAAACGAAAAACTTCTCAAGCGTATCAATGAATACAATCGAAGGATCAAAGAGATGAGCAGAGGGTTTGGATTCTTCAGGAACATATTCCGAATGAGGCAGCTTCAAAAAGAGCGGAAGGTTCTGGACGAAGAACAAACAAACCTGGTTCTTCGAATCGACACCATCAGAAAAAGCTGGGAAGAATTGGATTCCAACTTCACCAAGGAAGAAAAGCAACGCAAGGATAAATGGATCGAGTTGACGACGGATAGTGCCGCCATAAAGGCCAAGATCGATCACCTTGGCACAGCACGAGAAGAGATAATTCAAAGAAGCGCTCTTGAAAAAATCCTTTTCGTCCGCCGTGTTTCCATTCCGAAACCTGTTGCGGATGATCCCAAGTGTCCCAGGTGCGGCGTGCCTAATCCCAAGTCAGCGAATTTTTGCAGGATCTGCGCACTTCGGCTTGGCAAGGATCGACTGGACCTGGCAGGAAGCCTGGAAGAAATCGCTGAACTCAATCAGCATTATGTAAATTTCAGCGACGGAATGAAGTCATCCCAGGAAATAATCGGCTTGCTCAACGGGTTGAAGAGCGGGTTGGATAAATTTTCAGACAGCATACTAGACATGATCGAGACGAAAAGGAAATACAGTCTCAGCACACTGAGACTCGATGTGCCACAACAATCGAAAGACTATGCCGACAATTTCAAAGCACTCGAATCAATGGTGAACAAGCTGGACAAGTCGCTGCATCCAGTGGAGTTTTCATCACAGATCAACAAATTCGTAGATAAGGTTTTTACTGAAGAAAAAATAAAATCCTTCTTCGAGAGCATGGGCCAAGAGCTTTCCCGGCAAGCCGACGCCCAGTGGTGAAGTCATGCAAAGAACCGCATCCGTAATACTGGCATTCGTAGGACTATTACTGATGGCCCTCGGGCTTTTGTTTTTGGTGGGCTCTGGAGCAAAACCGTATAGGATCGGAGTGGGAGCCATTTGCCTTGGCCTTGGTGCAGTCTCGCTGGGCTACGGAGTAAAGCTCTTCAAGCGCGCCAACAAGCTTCTCCCATCGTATATAACCGAAGAGATCCTGGAACTGGCGAGAAAAAAAAACGGCGTGGTGTCCGAGCAGGACATCATGGCCCTTCTCGGTTCCAGGTGGATGTATGCGCGCAAGCCATTACAGCAAATGCTGTCCGGTGGAACCTGTAAAAAAAAGGCAAAGAACCAAGCGGACTATTACATTTTCGAGGCCATGTTGCCCAGGCTTGCCATCAAAAGATGTGAATTTTGTGGAGCAGAACTTCCCCTGGACGAAGAAATCACATCCTGTCCCAACTGCGGTGGCACGGTTAGAACCGAGGCAGAAAGTATCAGCTTGCCACGATCGGGTGTTTTCAGCATGGACGAATAATCATATGACTATTGAAAATCTGGAGGTCGATAATGGCAAAGCTGGCTCTTTGTGGCGGCAGCAAAACTTTTGATCAACAGTGGCCGCAATGGCCCGTGTACACGGAGGAAGACGAAAAGGCCCTGTTAGATGTTCTTCACTCGAGAAATTGGGGAGGATACCCTTGCCCCAATGAAAGAGCTTCCGTCTTTGGTCGCTCGTTCGCAAAAGCCCATGACGCCAAGCACGGCATTTGTGCAGCCAACGGAACAGTAACGCTCGAAATAGCGCTTCGGGCTGCCGGGATCGAGTTCGGTGACGAGGTAATCGTAACACCATACACATGGATTGCCACGGCCGGCGCTGCGGTCGCGGTAAACGCGGTGCCTGTGTTTGCAGACATCGACCCTGACACCTACTGCCTCGATCCAAAACAGGTGGAGTCTTTGATTACCGATAGGACCAGGGCCATCATCCCCGTACACCTGGGATGTTCCATCGCTGATTTGGATGAATTCACACACCTTTCAAAAAAACACGACCTGGTGTTGATCGAGGACTGCGCTCATATGCACGGGGCCAAATGGAAAAACAAGGCAGTGGGATCTTACGGACACATGGGTTCTTTCTCCTTCCAGAGTTCAAAGCTCATGACCGCGGGCGAAGGTGGGATCATCCTCACATCGGACGATATGCTCTACCAGCGATGTCAGTCCCTGGTCAATTGCGGCAGAAAAGAGCCTGGTTACGACAAGTTCGAAGGCGAGTTATTCTCGGGAAACTACAGGCTGACCGAGTGGCAGGCGGCGATTTTACAGGTGAGGCTGAAGTACCTGGAATCCGAAAGAAACCTGAGGGAACAAAACGCCAACCACCTCACATCTCTGCTGGAAAACATCGACGGCGTTCGTCCCTTGATCAGAGATGAACGGATCACTCACTATGGTTGCTACCAGTATGTGTTTCGCTATGACGAAGAGTCGTTTTGCGGGCTCAGTAGAGACAGGTTCGTACAAGCCTTGAACGCTGAAGGTATCCCGTGCGAAGGTGATTTTTACGAGCCAGTCTACAAAAGCTCGCTTTTTGCCGTGGAGGCCAAGAACTATCCAGCCATAAAGGATCGATATGGGGACAGAATTGGCCCTGACTCAAGCCTCTGTCCGATATCCGAAAAAGCTGCATATCGAGAATCCGTTTGGCTTCATCACCCATTATTCATGGCACAAAAAACCGAGATGGAAAAAATCGCTGAAGCCATCATCAAGATAAAGGACAACGTCCAGGAGCTTTTGTGAATTATTTCATGTAAATATGACAGCGGAGAGAACCATGAAGGAAATAAAGGTTGGAATAGTTGGATCCGGATTCATTGCCGATGTTCACGCACAAGCCATCTCGACCTTACCTCATGCCATGGTATCTGCACACTGCGGCTTCGGACCGGACAGGGCCAGAAAATTCGCAAAAAAACATCACGTTGAAAATTCATACAAAGACTATGGTCAGCTATTGAAAGAATCCGATATAGACGTTGTGATACTCTGCGTTCCAAACCATCTTCATGCTCCCATGACCATACAGGCTGCGAAAGCCGGAAAACACGTTATCGTGGAAAAGCCCCTCTGCCTGACACTGGAGCAGGGCGAACACATGATCGACCAATGTCGTTCGTCCGGGGTGTTGCTCGGTTATGCAGAAGAGCTTTGCTTTGCTCCGAAATACGTGCAAGCCAAGCAATTGGCTGATGATGGTGCTGTCGGTCGCATCTACCGAGTCAACCAGGTGGAAAAACACGCAGGACCATATTCCGAGTGGTTTTTCAAGCCAGAGACAGCCGGTGGGGGTATCGTAATGGACATGGGCTGCCACAGTATCGAGTGGGCCAGGTGGATGTTTTCAAAAACAAAACTCGTAGCCGTCACTGCCATGATGAACACGGTTATGCACAAAGCACGCACCCACATGGAAGACGACACCGTAATCTATCTGGAATTCGAAGGGGGTCGAAGCGCGCTTCTCGAATCATCTTGGGCACTTCACGGTGGCATGGATTCGTATGGCCACGTGCTGGGAGACGCGGGAGTCATACACGTGGACCTGCTCAAGGGTCAAGGACTGCTGGTTCATTCAACCGCTGGATTCGGACAAGATCCATCACAGACTCGTGGATGGACCTGGCCGGATTACGAGTGGAACTGGAACAACGGCTACCCGCAAGAAGATGCACATTTTCTCCAGTGCATAAGAGACGGATCCCAACCCACAGAGACAGGGGAAGATGGACTGGAAGTACTCAAGATCATCCATGCTTGTTACGAATCAGCGGCAAGAGGGTGCAGAATAGAGCTGCCATATGAACCACCCACAGACATAAAAGCCCCTGTGGAACTCTGGCTTCGCCGCGGAAAGGATTAGGGTACATGACCGATTGTGTCCTGGGAGTAGACGCAGGAGGTACCAAGACCCTTGCTGTCGTAGCATCGAAGGATGGACTCATCCTGGGCGTCGGCAAATCCGGAGGTTCCAATTTTCAGTCATGCGGTCAAGAGGAAGCAGGCAGACAGCTCGACCTGGCGATACGACAGGCCATGGCCACCTCCGGTATATCCCACAACGACTTACTTGGTGCGTGTTACGGAGTGTCCGGCGCTGATCGCGACGAAGACTTCGATACGGTCAGGCGAATACTGAAGCCCATAAGCCCATGCTCCGAATTCAATCTGGTCAATGACACCATCGTCGCGCTCAGGGCTGGTACTGATGACGGAGTTGGAATCGCTCTCATAGCAGGCACAGGTGCAAACGCCATAGGCAGAAACTCAAAAGGGATCACATTGGCAGTTGGTGGCATGGGGGCCCTGACAGGAGATTATGGTTCTGCCGGTCAATTGGCCGAAGCCGCCATAGTGGCGGCTTTCAAGGGCTTGGATGGTCGTGCGAACCCCACGGTCCTTTCGGAGATGTTCTGCAAACACCTTGGGCTTTCGAAGCTTGAAGATATCATAGAGTACGAATTTTTCGATCTGCCGAGGGGCTCATTGGACTTAGGCTCATTGGCTCCCTTGGTATTCGAAGCTGCCAGACAGGGTGACGAGGTTGCCCGAAATGTCCTGAGACATGCAGGCATGGAAATCGGGCTCGCAGCCATGGTTATCATAGACAGGCTTTTTGAAGATACACAACCGGTTGACGTGGTGTTCGGGGGTTCTGTTTTTGCAAAAGGATCGAGCCCGATCCTTAGAAACACCGTTGAACGGTTCATCAATTCCAGACACGAAAACGTCAACTTCATAAAACTCTTAGACGAACCGGTACTTGGTGCAATCGCTTTTGCATTCGAGCATCAAGGCTGGACATGCTCGAAGCATACCATGGACATCCTTGGTGCGAGCTTCAAATCGTATATGGACTGCCACCCCAAAAAAGGTTAGTCTCCATAGTCTACTAAACACTCATCCCGGGAGGGATCCATGAACCAATCCCTTTCCTCAAAGCTGCCTTTTTCTCTTGGCGTGGTTGTGGCTATGATCATTTTCGCAAGCGCCTGCCACCACCCGGCAACGGATTGCATCGAAGAAGGAACCTGTGAATGCATCGACGAACAGCAGTGTCCCGAAGGCGAACACTGCGTCGATGGAAACTGTCGCAAGGTTACCACATCCGACCTTCCCCAGAGGTTTTTTGCAGAGCCATGCCTTTCTGATGCCCAGTGTTTCAGCGGCCTGTGTCTTCCGCAAGGACCGGGAAACGGCGGTGTGTGCACCATAGAGTGCAACGAAAAGCCCTGTCCCGAAGGGTGGGAATGCAAAACCCACCTCGACGAGACAAAAAAGACCAGCCTCTGCGTACAACGCATAGGCTCCAGATTGTGTCAGCCTTGCTCCGTCAGCTCTCAATGTAATGCCATTGGAGACATCTGTTTTGAATTGGCCGGTGAATTCGTCTGTGGAACAGATTGCTCCAACTCTCCGTGCCCGGACAAGTACACCTGCCAAAAGGTGGAGGTTGCCCAAGGTAGTGTCATGCAGTGTATTCCGGATGGTGGATCCTGCAATTGTACCAATAGCACCATAGGTCTCAAGAGAGCTTGCGCAACGTCAAACGAATACGGCACTTGCCTGGGGGAACAACAGTGCCTCGATACTGTACCCACCCCTGACTGGGGACCATGCGATGCACGGATTCCCACCAGGGAGACTTGCAACGGAGTGGATGACGACTGCGACGGCCTGACCGATGATCAGGACCCAGGGATAGATACAAGTGGTCTTTCCGAGGATCCCCCCTATCCCAATTGCAAAAACGGATCTGATGACAGCCAATGTATGGGTCGTTGGCACTGCCAGCCGGATCCTGTCCAAGGCTGGGCTTGGGTTTGTGGAGCCACAGACCCACAAAACGAGACGTGCAATGGCATTGATGACAATTGTGATGGAATTGCGGACGATCCCTTTATCGACGCCATGGGCAGGTACATTACCACAGAAAATTGTGGCGCGTGTGGAACAAACTGCGTCGAGTTACTCCATCACCTGCGAAGTGATTCGGCCGGACAGGTTTTACCGAGCGCCGCAGTTTGCCAGATTCGTGATGACAACCCCACATGCGTGCCACTTTTGTGTGAACCTGGATTCTATCCTTACCCGGAAAACAAGCCTTCCGCCTGTGCGCCCCTGGTATCGCCGGCATGCCAACCTTGTTCCAACGATACGGACTGCAGAATAAGTTCCGACAAGTGTATCGCCCTGCCTGGAGAACCTGGCGGATTTTGTGCACAAAGCTGCGATCCCGGCTCACCTTATTTCGGATGTAGAGCCGAGCAGGGCACACAAGACTGCTGCCCTGCTGATTACACTTGCTCTTTGAACCAGGGATTATACCTGTGCATGCCTGATTCCGGTTCGTGCACCTGCGACCAGGATCATCTTGGCCAGAACAGGACCTGCCTCATATCCGGAGCAGCAGGGCAGTTGTGCCAGGGAAAACAAACCTGCCAGGTATCCGATGGCGACTATACGTGGGGTCTGTGTGAACAGAGCGATGTGGTTGTGGAGGTATGTGATTATTTGGATAACGATTGCGATGGTCAGGTGGACGAAGATTTCGTAGATGAATCAGGAAACTATTTCACCGACGAAAATTGTGGTTCGTGCAACGTCAATTGCCTTGCCAGGTGGGATCGCGACATACAACACGCCATAGGAGGCTGCGTACAAAACGATTCCTTTCAGTGTCACATAGTGGCATGCACCACAGAGACCAAGCCTGCAGCAGTACCATGCCGCTCGGATGACGATTGCGCCGCCACCAGCCATTGTGACCAGGTGCTGTGGATGTGCGCACTCGATGTTCCAGGACAATGCAGCGGTGATGACTGTGGTATCCCATGTAACGATGACACAACTTGTGAAACAGCTTACGGCCAAGGGGCCACATGTGATCTTTCGTCCAATTCGTGCCAGGTGACTTTCCAGTTCAATGACGCGAACGAACTCGAGGTGGATGGTTGCGAATGTGCACAAAAACTAAACGGGCCTCCTGATGAACCGGATGTCTCATCCGATTATCCCATACCTGGTATGAACTACACGGACACTGACTGTGATGGAATCGACGGGCAAGGAGCCAGTTCCATTTTTGTATGGTCAGGCTCTGGCAGCTCCCAGGGTACGAGGAGTGCACCGTACAAAACCATAACCGAAGCCCTGGATGCTTTTGATCCAGCACGCCACAGTGCCATCCTGGTGGCATCGGGAGTTTACCACGAAGATGTCACCCTACAGGCTGGTACGAAACTATACGGCGGCTATCACCCTGACTTCTCCACTAGGGACGTGGTGTTGTTTCCCTCCATGATCATAGGCATACAACCTACGGATGGAAACGCATTATCCGCTCCAGGCACCATAAACGCCATTGATATCCACACCAGGACCGTCCTGAGTGGATTCGTCATACAGGGCTATGATGTCACTACCCTTGCGCAACCCGGGCATGAGGCTTCATCGTCCTATGCCGTTTACATCAAAGATTGTGATAGTTCCCTGGAAATTTCCAACAACTGGATACTTGGAGGCAAGGGAGGAGACGGTGCCGATGGGATGCCGGGGACTTCCGGAGAAAATGGTGAAAACGGATATGACGGAAACCAATCCATTCAATGTCCAAACTCGCCGGATTGTGTTGGTCAAAACAATCCCGGCGGTCAGGGAGGCGCCAACCAACACTGTCCATCCGCCCAGGGCAGGCCTGGGGCAACAGCCCGTGGCACAGAATATGATCCTCAAGACTACCAAGGGGGTGGATTAGACGGATTAGGAGGATACAACAGCACTTACGTCAACGACGGTATAGACCAGACCCTGTGCAAATACGATTGCCAGGTTGGAATGCAAGACAGTAACAACGGCACCGATGCCCGCGCCGGACAAGCAGGCCCCCCCGGCTCTCCCGGCTTAGGCTGTCAATTAGCCACAGGCTCCGTCTCCAGCGGCAGATGGATTCCTTCTTCTTCCTCTCCCGGAGGACAGGGTCAAGCAGGCGATGGAGGTGGTGGCGGTGGAGCGGGTGGCGCCGTATACAACGATAACTTTTATGACAATCCACCTTGCACCGAAGGACAACCGTGGGCAGACCTGGGTGGCTCAGGCGGCGGTGGCGGCGCTGGCGGCTGCGGAGGACAAGGGGGGCAAGCCGGAGGCAGTGCCGGAGGATCCTTTGGTGTTTTCATCGTCTTTTCTTCTTCTCCCGCGTCTACCCCAAAGATATTCGGTAACTTGATCAGACGGGGCTTCGGTGGATCGGGAGGAGACGGAGGAAGTGCCGCCCTTGGAGGGCTCGGTGGTCAAGGTGGATACGGCGGGAACATAGTATGGCCGGCCTGGTGTGCAGGCGCAGGCGGCCGAGGTGGACGAGGAGGCAATGGCGGCGCCGGAGGTGGAGGCGGTGGTGGATGCGGTGGCGTATCCTATGCCATAGCCGGTCAGTATCTGCAACAGGCGGGATACACCTCGGTCAACACGTTTGCGAATCCCGGCACTCCTGACACAGGAGGTCCAGGTGGACAAGGTGGCCCCTCTCCGGCAGGACCGCAGGCGGCTGGAACTCCCGGAACCAGGGGATCGTCAGGCAACTTGGGCACTTTTTGAGGAATCTGAAATATGAAAAAGAACAAACAAAAACCTTCCGTCCTCGTGCACCTGCTGCTGCCGGGCCTTTGCTTTGGACTAATATTCATTAGCGCAGGTTGTGGAAAAGATTGGCTCGCTCAAAACCCTGGCTCCTGCGTTTTTGATTCCGATTGTTTCGAGGGCCTAAGATGCATCGATGGAAGATGTGTAGACATGGAGTTAGGGGATCCGGATGCCGGGACCAGGTTGAAGGATTTCGGCGAACGATGCGAAGACGACCAGGAATGCAAATCCACCTATTGTCTGGCCCATCCAGATGGTGCTTTTTGCACAAAACCATGCGTCGAAGGATGCCCGTCCGGTTGGGAGTGCAAGAACGTTCCCGACCCCCATGGACCTGGCACGACCATCGGTCTGTGCGCTGTCATCCAAAACCACCTTTGCCAACCCTGCGTGAACGATTTGGGCTGCAACGTAACCGGCTCGGACCTGTGTCTTGGACTTGATGACTCGACGTATTGTGGAATCGACTGTTCGTTTTCTTCTTGTCCCGATGGCTATTCGTGCCGTGAGATCACCTCCCGACCTCAGACCGCACACCAATGTATACCGGACAACGGGACCTGTCTTTGCACCGAAGCTTCTGCCGGCATGATAAGGGGTTGCAGCCGTACCAACGATCTGGGCACATGCAGCGGTAGCTCCGAATGCCTGGGTAAGGACGGGTGGTCAGAATGCAACGCCAAGGAACCCAAAGACGAAGTCTGCAACGGACAGGATGACGATTGCGATGGGTTCATTGACGAACAACTTCAGGGCGACACATGCTCTGAATCGAACGAATTTGGGACATGCCAAGGGGTGCAGGTTTGTCATGGGATTGAAGGCTGGGTTTGCCAGGTTCAGCAACCTGCAGCTGAAAAATGCAACCTGCTAGATGATGACTGTGATGGTGCCACGGATGAAGATTTTGTCGACGAGCAAGGAAGATATGTGGATGATGAACATTGTGGATCATGCGGGGTCAAATGTTTGGAGGCAATCTCACATGCCACCAGTACCGAATGCTCCATATCCGATGGCAAACCAGTGTGTCGGGCCCTGCAATGCGAGCAGGGATGGTTCGTATACGACTCTGGCTTGACCTGCCTCGCGCTTCCGGCAAACCTGTGCCTGCCATGCGCCACAGACCTCGACTGCCTTGCCCCTGGAAGTAAATGTGTCGAGGTAGGCAAGGAACATTTTTGCGCCAGGTCATGTGCCCAGGGCTCCCCATACGGGACGTCGTGTCCGCAAGGATATGAATGTGTATCATCACAGGGCGACTCGATGTGTATGCCCGTTACAGGTTCGTGTCTTTGCACTTCTGATACAGTTGGAACGGTTCGCTCGTGCATGGTAGACACCTGCGTTGGATATCAGACATGCGAGGCTTTATCTGGGGCATTTTCCTGGACGGAGTGCAACGTCGAGGACTTCAACGTGGAAATTTGCGATGGAATAGACAACAACTGCAACGGAGAAATTGACGAGGGGTTTTTGAACCAGGCCACGGGACAGTATGACAGTTCCGAACATTGCGGTTTTTGCAACAATGACTGTTCACTTTACTGGATACCTGCCATCGATCATGTGGACGGGGTTTGCCATGCATCATCCTCTGCCATGCCCGTGTGCACCATGGGGACATGTATGACAGAGACGATTGGAGGAGTCGAATACGAATGGGTAGACGTAAACAATGATCCGGATGATGGATGTGAATGCAAAAGGGTAGCAGGTAACATGGAAACTGATCCACCCGATCTTATCCACTTCCCTGAACCAGGCCTGGATTTCGTAGACGAAAATTGTGATGGAATAGACGGCGTGATCTCTCAATCAATATTTGTACGCGCAGGTTCCACAGCCGGCAACGGTACCATGGAAGCGCCCTTTGGAACCATCTCACAGGCCATTGAAGCGACGCAATCTTCTTCGAAAAAAATTATCCTGGTCGCTGAGGGTCACTATGACGAAGACATCCAACTGCTCGCGGGAATCCAAATCCATGGCGGATATGCCGCCGATTTTATCTCCAGGGACGTGGTGCTTCACGCTTCGGTGGTAACAGGGCAAAACGCCTATGCAACCCTTACTGCCGAGGGCATAGAGCACCAACAAACCCCTACCATTGTATCCGGTCTCGTAATACAAGGCCGGGACGTGGCCCGACCGGCACCCCAGGGTGAACCAGGTTTATCATCCATCGCGGTTTGGACATATAACTGCGACGATAGTCTTCGTTTATTCTCAAACCAAATAAAAGCCGGTAGGGCCGGGGACGGTGGAACCGGGCGGCCGGGGGCCCCAGGTTACGGCAGGGAGATGGACCAGGCCCTGGATGGAAGAGCAGGCAGAGACGGCATACGAACCACCGGCCAGTTTCCCAATGGCTGTCCTTCCGGCTCCTCCAACCCGGGCGGACAGTCAGGTCTCAACACCGTATGTCCTCAAGCCAATGGCCGAACGGGCGGAACGACCGTGTGTCCCGTTTTTCACTGGGACATGAATCCCGTAAGGGGTCAACAGGCACAATTTACATCCGAGGCACAGGGAGATGGATTGGGCGGATATGACTGGAGCTTCGACACGATCAGTGGTGCCGGATGCTCCCATGCAACCGAATCCGGCTTTCCTTCTGATATCCAGCTCAACGTAGGTCATGATGGAAGGGATGGATTGGATGGAGACAACGGCCAGGGAGGGACCGGTGGATCAGGAAGCTACGGATCCGTCTCAGATGGAATGTGGGTTGCATCACCCAGAGTTGCCACATCAGGAACGAGCGGCATGTATGGTCATGGGGGTGGTGGCGGGGGGGGTGGCGGTGGAACCGCATATTACTACTCAGGTGGATGCGAAGAATACGAGTTGGGACCTTCGGGCGGAGGTGGTGGAGCTGGTGGATGCGGGGGACAAGCTGGCGGTCCCGGACGACAGGGAGGCGCATCCATTGGTGTCATCCTGGCAAGCGACTCCAATGGTGCACCGGGCCCTATTGTGGAATACAACGTGATTCAAAGGGCTAAAGCCGGAGATGGAGGACCGGGTGGACCAGGCGGCCAAGGAGGAAAAGGCGGGATTGGCGGATTCGGAGGGGCTCAACCAAGCTGGATCTCCAGCCAGGGAGGAAAAGGCGGCGATGGAGGCAACGGTGGACCTGGTGGTGGTGGCGGCGGGGGAACAGGAGGCCCTTCATTTGACATCATGCTGATCAATATTGCGCCATCCTCTTACACCCAAGACAACCTTCTGCCACTTCCTGCTTCGGCAGCCACTGGAGGCAACCGGGGACCTGGAGGAATTTCTGTGGGCCCAGGCGCCACAGGTCAACCGGGATTAGCCGGAAAATTCGGGCCCTTGTTGGAGATTTCATCCTGTCAGGGCTCACATAATTGTCCCCAGGGCCAATCATGCGACGCAAACGGTGTTTGTGTTCCAGACGACTAAACTCTTTCGAAACTTCCCTGAGGCTCCAGGAGGCAAAGCTTAGAATGAAGATCACTACAATCAGCTTTATTTTGTCGTTGCTGGAACTTGGCCATGCCTTTGCAGATCCCATATTCGAAAAAGGCCAATATCCACAACTCGATGCAAACATGAAAAGGCAGGAAAGACAGTTTTACCTGATAAACGCCCGCCCTTTTGGTCTCAGCTTAGACGCTCATTACAAAGACGATCAGGCAAGAAATCTCATAGAGCAATTTTTGTCTCAGGATGCCAGTGACGATTTCGAGGCTGTAACCTCTAAGCACGTCCACGAAATCCTTTCCAGTTATGGAGAGTTCGGTGACTTGGGATTTTTCGGAGGAGTGGCCCTGGCCGGCACCGCTTTCGAGTATATGGTAAAAAAACGCGATGGAGCAGAGTCATCCGAATTGGCCACAGCAAGGCAACGACTTGTGCGAGCAGTACAAAGCTGGCACGTTTTTTATACAGTAACCGGAGCACAGGGTATCGTGGCAAGGGGCATAAGGCGCCTTGTTCCCCAAAACCCACAAGATCCGCCATTTCCCGGTCCACCTCCCGACATAGAACCTCTTTTCGACGACCAGGGAGTCGCCCAGCCCCGACCCAAAAGCAATGGATCGTGGCGAGAGGATCTGTCGGAAGGTATTCTACCTGTGGGCCAGTGGGTGTGGGTGGATTCATGCTCCAAGGATCAGATGCTTGGACAGGTGTTCGGCATGGTGGTTTTGTACGACGCCATAAAAGGAGATCCGGACATCGACCAATCACTTGTTGATCAAATGCAACAGGACGCGACCCTGGTAGCCAAAATGCTGATGACAGAGCGCGACATCTCACAACTCGAAAGCATTGGGGGCAACCCACTAGGTACTGGCAACTACGACTTGATCATCATGGATGCAGATGGAAGGCCGACCAAATACCACGACCTGAACCCCAAATCGGTGGAGAAGATCTACATGCCCAACGATTCGTCGACCTTCAACAGGTTCAACACAGTCGCAGCCTTGGGGGTAATGAAGGGGCTATATCATGTCTCAGGAGATCCGGAACTGGAACGATACATCTATGAAGACATGTTGGACAAACGCGAGTTTTTAGACATGCTATCGAGGGAAAAGGGCGCAGTGGACTATATCTACCTGGGCAAGGGCACTAACTTCGACGACCCGGATATGACAGCGATTGCCCTATGGTTGGCTCTTTATACAGAGAATGATCCAGATGTAAGAAAACCCCTTGAAGATTTTTTGGAAAATGGCTGGTGGGCTCCCAGGGACGAGCCTACCTTTTGCGCTTCTAAGGCGAAGCAACCACTTTGGCATCTCGTCTACCTGAGCATGACCGAAAGAGGTACGGATCTAGATCTGGCTGCTCAGACTGCTCGACTTCTCCTGGGTTTTTCCTTGGGCCCCTACTTCAACGACAGGGTGGAAAACTGCGACGAAGATGAAATAGCTTCCCAGGAATGTCTTGCCATAGACGGAAAGACAGTCCTGCACTTGATTGGGAAAACCAGCTCGGGAGAATGGATGGCGGACGAGGCGCTGGATCCATCCATACGTCCACCATCGAACTTCAACTCGAGATCCAACCCGTTCGTGGTAAACGGCGGCGGCTCAAACTTACTCAACCCGGGAGGAGATCTTTTGGCAGCCTATTGGATGGGTAGATATTTTCAAATCAACTCAATGGGCGCAGCGAGCATTTCTCCAAACGCCAGAGACCACATGCCATTAGGAGGCCGACCAGACGGAGGCGCCCCTGATGCTGGAGACGAAGACACGGATCTTGATGGTTGCGCCTGCGGACAATCGAATCATGGTTCCTTAGAAGTCTTTTTGGTTTTGTTACTTTTTTTTCGGCGGCTCAAAAAAGGTAATATTCAAAACGCCTGAAGGAACGCCACTGTTACCCAATCGAGCACGTGTGGTTGAAAATCCGCGCCCATGGGTATGCCCAAGTCTATTCTCAAAGTTCCCTTGTCGAACTGCGGAAATAGCCATCTGATACCTATTCCCACAGCCTGGTGATAATGAAAGTCTTCACCTGCGCTAAATCCATATGCATCTCCCCCATCATAAAATGCCACCAGTCCCAGATGCATGGTATGAATCACCCACGGCCTGGTACGAAATTCCAGGTTTATGTTCAAAAGTCTCTGACCGGAAGTAAAGCCAGTGGCGAAACCTCTCAAAGTGCTGTCCCCTCCCAAGGTGTATAGAGTCCTGGTCCTGGAATACTGGCTGTATGCATACTTCAGTCGCACCAGCAGTCTACCGATTCCCCAAAGGCTCTGGCTGACGTTTTCCAGTTCTACCTGGTAGACTTGGTCTATCCAGGAAGTGGACACGGCTTCCATGCCATGCGAAGGCATGTACCTGGCCCCGGCTGACATGGAAACACTCAAGAGATCACCCAAAATGTCTATGCGATAACCCAGGTTCAAATCAAGTCTCAAAGAATGCTGAGCAAAGCCGAAAGCTGGATTTGCCCAACTGGCCTCCAGCGAGACGCTGGGACCGAGCCTGAAATCCTCGGTAAGCCCGAGGGTCTGAATGTTATGCAAACGGATATAGCGGGCTTCGTAAAAATATACTCCGGCGCTCAATGATCCGGCCTGGTCCTGTACTGGCACCGCTGCCTGCTCGTATGCTTTTTTTACATCAGGTGGTAACAAGTCATAGCTTTGGGTTAGTTCATACTTGCGAGATCTGAGGTTGTATCCCGCCGAAAGATTCGTTTTGTACTTGTGACCAAAAGAACGGGCAACACCTGCGCTGAGATTGAAATTCGTGTGTTTGTAGATCTGGGGCAAAGAATAACTGGTATCGCCATAGTCCACCACCACTCTTCTGTAATCTGTGCCCTGGTAAAACCTGTCTATGCCGGAATCAAAAGAGATTCCAGCCCAGTATGCCCACTTTGTATCTATGCTGAACAACGGACGCTGTAAGCTCACAGAAGCCCAGCCTCCTTCCATGTCTCCCGAATGATGATTGATACGAACAGCTGCCATCTGGGAAAGGGCAAGTCTCGTTCCAAGCAACCTGGGCACTTGGTATATCTGCCCGATAGCCTCTACGTCCCTGTCCATATAATAGTGAAGACTCAACTGTTGATTGTAGCCCAAAAGATTTTGTTCCGAGGGGGTTACATAAAACCAGTTGAACTGACCACCACCGAAATTGCCATTGGAGTTGAGACGGATGCTCCAAAGGTCTTTGGTTATCACCAGTACCACAGTACTTCCGGGCGACTTTCCCCTGGCTGCAACTATCCTCACGGTTGAAAATAAAAGGGGCATGGCTCGCAGGTTCCTGGCACTCTCTCTTATCTTTTCTTCATCGTACTTTTGACCTGCCGCAAACAGCAGCTCTTGCCTGACTATGTGCTCCTGTGTGACCACGTGAAAATAATTGACTAAATTCGGCCAGGGATCAGACGGTTCGACTATGGGCAATCGCACCACTTCCAGCCGTTCGATGATCTTGCCGTCTGGATCAGGATCCAGCACTAATCCTCTAGACTTCAAGACCCTCGATATAAGGTTATTTTCGTATATATCTCTCTGAGAGACGACAGGGTCGACGTTTTTGCCGGATGGATTTTTACAAAATGCTCCTGGTGCTATGAAAAAACTCAGGACAACTGCCAAGCCTTGAAAAATGCAGCCACAGAAACTCAGGTGCCGATTCATGGCAGGCGGGGTTTATCAACTCTATCTGCCAGGTCGCAAGGTGGACTGTTCTCGCTGTATGCGCTCCAGTTCTTCCTTGTGAGTAACCGAATACCTGGCCCAGGGGCGAGCCTTGAGCCGCGCATAACCGATGGGCTCCATGGTACCCTCACATAGTCCGTACTCGTCCGTCTCGAACTTTTTCAGCGCCCGTTCCACCTCCCTGAGCAGCTTTACTTCCTTGTCTAAAATTCTCAAGGACACGTCCTGGTGCTGCCCGGTGGAAGCATGCTCTAACTCTTCTATGATCTCGCTGGGATCCACTGTGGAGTCTCGATTCTTTCGTTGAGAAATCGTTCGACGAAGCTCGTTACGTCTGTCCGTCAAAACCTTTTTGAGTTCCTTCATCTGAGTGGATGTCAATCCGTTGATTGTATTCTTGCGGGCGGTCATTGTGTCTCCTTTCCTGTCAGGAGAAAATTCCATGAAGTTTTATATCATAAATCAGCAACAATTCAGTTTTCAACATAATTCCGTCACGGCTTCATAACACATTGAGTGCATAGCAGTTTAAATTTTTCAAAATCCCTCTATTTAGTATTGAACTAAAACTTAAACCACAATATATTGTGCCTCTCCCGTAAACGGGTAATTTCACAGATTTTGACAGGAGAGCGTCCGCCATGCAACAGGCCGTACGTAACGAGAGTAATTCGCCTCAGGAATATCAGTTATTTCCACCCAAATCCCACGCGCCGACCAGCGTCCAAAAAAGAGATGGTTCCATCATCGATTTCGACTTGAGTCGAATTCGTTCAGCCATTCGACGAGCAGGGCAGGCAACGGGAGAATTCGACGAACCTGAAGCAGAGCTGCTCACCTCACAGGTTCTGAAGGTACTGTCCTATCGCCATTCGGATGGTCCTTCAAACATCGAGACCATCCAGGACGTGGTGGAGCAAGTGCTCATCTCTTCAAATCACATCCGAACCGCCAGAGCCTACATCGCATACAGAGAACAACACGCAAGGCTCAGGGATGAACACCGTGTTGTGGTGGACGTGGGCAAAACCATAGATGAATACCTGGATCGGCAAGACTGGCGAATAAACGCCAATGCGAACCAAGGCTATAGTCTTGGCGGTCTCATCCTCAATATCTCCGGCAAGATGGTTGCGAACTACTGGCTCTCTGAAGTCTATCCTCCCGAAGTCGGCCAGGCCCATCGGCAGGCGGATCTGCACATTCATGATCTCGACATGTTATGTGGATATTGCGCAGGTTGGTCCTTGAGGAGCTTCTTGATGGAGGGATTCAACGGGGTTGAAGGTAAAATAGAAGCCGACCCTCCAAAACACCTATCTTCCGCCGTGGGGCAGATGGTCAACTTCCTCGGGACGCTCCAGAATGAATGGGCTGGTGCACAGGCATTTTCATCCTTTGACACCTACCTGGCACCTTTCGTAAGAAAGGACGCACTTTCATATGAAGAGGTCAAGCAAAGTATCCAGGAGTTCGTTTACAACCTCAACGTTCCTTCCCGCTGGGGCACTCAGACTCCTTTTACCAATATAACCATGGACTGGGTATGTCCCGAAGATCTTCGCAACGAGGTGCCACTAATCGGCGGCGAGGAAATGCCGTTTTCCTATGGCGATCTTCAGAACGAGATGGACATGATCAACCGGGCCTACATCGAAATCATGACCCGTGGAGATTCCAAAGGTCGAATTTTCACCTTTCCCATTCCCACGTACAATATCACTCCGGATTTTGATTGGGACCATCCAAATACGGAGCTTCTCTTCGAGATGACAGCCAAGTACGGTCTGCCTTATTTTCAAAACTTCCTCAACTCTGATCTCAGCCCTCACCAGGTAAGGTCCATGTGTTGCAGACTACAACTGGACTTGCGTGAACTTTTGAAAAGGGGCAACGGTCTATTCGGCTCTGCCGAACAAACCGGTTCCGTGGGGGTGGTAACCATCAACTGTGCACGGCTGGGCTATGTACATGCCGGAGATAAGGCAGCCTTTGAAAAAAGCCTGGACAAGCTCCTGGAACTGGCCAAAACCAGCCTGGAGATCAAACGCAAGGTCATCCAGCGCCAGATCGACGCAGGCCTGCTTCCGTATACTAAACGATACCTTGGCACATTACGAAATCATTTTTCCACCATCGGGGTAAACGGTATCAATGAATGCATTAAAAATTTTACAAAAGATACTCAGGACCTGACTAAACCGGCAGGACAGGAGCTTGCATCCTGGATACTGGACCACATCCGGCAGCGACTGGTGGATTTCCAACAGGAGACAGGACACCTTTATAACCTGGAAGCAACGCCTGCAGAAGGAACGACCTATCGTCTGGCAAAAGAGGACAAAAAACGTTTCGAAAGAATCATTCAGGCAGGAACACCGGATGCTCCGTATTACACCAACTCATCTCAGCTTCCTGTGGGCGCCACTGATGATCCCTTCCTGGCGCTGGACCTGCAAGAAGACTTGCAGAGAAAGTATACCGGTGGAACAGTGTTTCATATGTACTTGGGAGAGAGAGTGCCTTCCGCTACCCAGGCTCGACTACTGGTAAAAAGAGTATTGAGCAAATATCGTATTCCCTACCTGACCATCACTCCAACTTTCTCCGTTTGTCCATCACACGGATATCTACCCGGAGAACAAACCACCTGTCCCAAGTGCGGTGAAAAATGCGAGGTGTGGACCAGGGTGATGGGATATCATCGTCCGGTGAGCGAGTT
>CAYSLH010000007.1:0-16789 GCA_964431605.1 uncultured Myxococcales bacterium | reverse complement strand
GCACTCGTCAACACCAGGCGGGGACTACTCGACGGAGTGGTGTTCACCGGTGGAGAGCCGTGTATGCACGAAGCATTGCTGCATGCCATGGAAGAGATCAAATCCCTTGGATTTGGAGTTGCACTACACACTGGTGGAGCATTTCCAGAAAGACTTTCACAGGCTCTTTCCAGCGGATTGGTGGATTGGGTGGGCTTCGACATGAAAGCACCATGGGAGCTTTATGAAAAGGTGACAAAAAAACCAGGCTCCGGCAAAAGAGCGAAGCGTTCACTTTACTCGTTGGTTGAATCAGGAGTCGATTACGAAATCCGTACAACTGTTTGGCCGAATCTTCTTCAACAGGCTCACTTAGAGATCATGGCCCATCAGCTCAAAGAGGCAAACGCCACGAGCTGGGTGCTTCAGCCATGCAAAGACTGCCCTGGCAAAAGAGGCCCTGAGCCCCAGGATATATCACTACCCCGCATGGCAAGCCACCTTGGCTTCGTTCTCCCGGGACAAGTCTTTGCCAGGACATAAACGGCCCCTTTGTTGGTTCAGGCTTTGACTTCGTTCTGTGCTGAAGAAAACAGTTCCTGCTGGTAGACCACAACCACGTCCTGACGATTGATGACAGCCAGTGGTTTGGTTGGATCTTTTTCGCGAACGACTATCAACTCCTCGACCTTGTGAGTTGCCATGAGTTGAATCACGCGAAATAGAGAGTCTTCCGGATAGACCACGATGGGATTATGCGCCAGGTCCGAAGCTACGATAAGAGAATTCAATTCAGGTTTTCCCAAAGAGTAGCGCAAGTCGCAAACTCCTATCATACCTGTAAGCTTGCCTGATTCATCAACCACCGGAAATCCGTTGGTTCCGGAATTGGAAAACCTGTCGAGTAGTTCGTCCAAAGTGATGTGCTCAGGCACTGGCAATAATTTTTCATGATTCTGATTCTTGTAATCCAGCACCTGCTGAACCGATATACCCTTCAGGACCGCCTTTAGCATGTTTCCAGTGTGGATCGGGGCATCAAACCTGGAGCCGATTTGTTTTTCATATATTGTCCATCTCTTACAAATCATGAACCCAATGACACAAACCCACATGGATGGAACCAGCAAATGATAATTTCCCGTCATTTCGCTGACCATGATAATCGTAGACAAGGGCGTATTTGCAGCAGCCGCGAAAAAGCCAGCCATTCCCACAAGGGTAAAAGCCCCTGGCTGTATACCCATGCCGGGAAACAACTGCTGCATCAAGATCCCTACTCCACCGCCCAACGCACCACCTATGACTATGGCTGGACCGAACACTCCTCCGGAGCCGCCGGAAGCGATGGTAAAAGACGTAGTCAGAATTTTCGCACCACCGATGAGCAATAAGGTCCAGGCGCCCACCTTGCCCAACAATGCCCCCTGAACCACACCGTAACCTGTGCCCAACGCTCCGGGAACGAAAAAAGCGATACATCCCAACAACAAGCCGCCTATGGCCGGCTTTACATGGTTGGGAACTTTCAGCAATTTTGCAAACAAGTCTCTAATACCGTAAAAAACCTTGATATATGTTACAGCGCCTCCGGACACGACCAAGGCAAGTATAAAATAAGGAAGAAGCTGGGCTGGATTGTGAAATGTAAAATTGGGTGTAACGAACAGTGGGTCCCAACCAAAATTCAGCGCAAAGACAGCATAGGCCACTATAGATGCGATGACCGCCGGAATAAGAACCTCGTACTCCAGGTCGAGTTCTTTATAAAGTACCTCTGCGGCGAAAAGGGCCCCGGCCAACGGGGCGTGAAAAATCGAACCGATACCCGCTCCCATGCCTGCTGCCATCAAAACCCTTCGATCGTGAGGCCTAAGTTTCAGCCATCCTGCCAGCATGGAGCCAAAACCAGAGCCTATCTGTGCGATGGGACCCTCTCTACCTCCCGAACCGCCGGTGCCGATTGTAATGGCCGATGAGATGGTCTTGACAAAGGGGACTCTTGCCCTGACCCTGCCCCCATGTTTGTGATATGCATCTATGGCGGCATCTGTTCCATGTCCTTCTGCTTCAGGCGCAAGAGAATACACGAGTATGCCGCTCGCAAGACCACCCAGGGTTGGGACGATAAAAAGCATCCACTTTCGCAACTCAACAGCAGGCGCGGCCAGCAGGGGAGCCTCTCCACCAGGAGGAAGTGGATGAAGCCCGATTGCATATTCGGTAAAAAACCACTTCGACAGGTCCAGGAGAGTGTAAAACATTACCGAACCAAGCCCGGCAACTGCGCCTACGATGGCGGAAAGAACCATAAGGCGCCACAAATCGCTTCGTAGGGTGGATGGAATGAACCGTTTTGCTGCTTTTACAACCAAAGACCCTGTACCTCCTTCAGTGCTTCAGCGCCCATCTATCCCCGAGGAGGTGTAAGAGTCAAGTAAGATTTGGACTCTCAAGCTGGTCCTTGTGTTATCCATTGATACAGCAATAAAAAGCCCCGCCCTGAATGCTTGTCAGGGCGGGACCATTCATCAGCCCATCGTTCCCCAAGGACGGCGGGCGGTTCATGCAATCTGGATTACTCACATACCAGGGCAGGTACCATCCTGTCCCATCTCAACCCCAGCGCAGTTGAGAAAGCATATATTGTCGTACATGACTCCATCGGCGCCACACACCGGGTCGAAATACTCCGGGCACACACAGTCGGAATCCATGCATCGTCCCTCGCACTGACCGTCATCCCAGCATTCCACCTGACAATACTGTCCTGGTTCGCACTCGTTATCGGAAGAACACTCGCTGGAGTTGTGAATGTTCTGCAAGCACTCCAAGTATTCAGGTGTCTGATTCCATCCACAGGTGGTCTGACCGTCAGGATCGGTCAACATGCCGCACGAAGAAAACTGCAGGCACTCGTATTCAGGCAACCACACGCAGGTAGAGGCAACAGGGAAAGGCGCACATATTTCGCCGGAGCAGCCTGTCACGATACAGTCACCCTCGGCAGGTACGCACTGGCCCATACACGGAAGGCAATCGGGATCGTCCGGATCACAGGTTGGATCTCCTTGTTCATCACCACATAGACCTGGCTCGCACCTGAAGCCCTCGGGACATTGAGAGTCGTCCATACACTCCATGGGGGGCAGGGGTAAACACACGCCTGCACCATCGCACACGCAGGTGGGATCGTCTTCAGGGCAACCACAGGAGTTGAGTTCGCAATACTCTCCTGGTTCGCAATCTTCATCCGAGAGACACTGTGGCGGGGGCTGATCGCATTGGCCGTTGTGGATGATGACAGCACCTTCGCATTGGGCAAAACACTGGTTGGCATATGTCACCTGTTGACAAGGTTCACCACAGTCCCCTGTATCGGGATCACATGGACCATCAAAACAGATCTCGCCGCAGACAGGGTCCCACACGTCCGGGCATGCGCAGGGGTCGAACACGCAACGACCATCTATGCATCTACCCAACTGCCCATCCGGGGACTGGCAATCGTCGTCGAAATTACACTCAGGCGGATAGTCCGGCACGCAAACACCAAAGCAGCATTCTGGATCGCCTTCCTCACAGAAGTCATAGCAGAACTGCATCTCGCAGCGCTGACCTGGAGGACACTCGAAATCCGCATGGCACTGAAGCTGCTCGAAAGTGCAATATCCGTCCACGCAATGGCCCATGGTGCCATCAGTGCTGATACAGTCCTGGTCTGAATAACATTCGGGCGGAGTATCGGGAACGCACACCCCTTCACAGTATGGTTGACACTCACAGTTGGGATCCGTCGCAGGATCGCAGTCGCAATCGGTACATTGCATCTGGCAAACCATGTCGTCAGGACATGGTGTGGTATCATCACACTGGATTTGGTCGAATACACACCTGCCATCGATACACCTGGCAGGTTCACCGCCCGGCATCATGCAGTCTTCATCAACCCGGCATTCCGGCTCATATGGAACACAGTAGCTTCGGCACTCATCATAACACTCACCGTTCGGATCACATGCGCCCCAGCATTCCTGGACACAGGTATTACCTTCAGGACAATCAGCATCACTGGCACATTCTTGTGGTTGTTCTGGTACACATACGGCTTCGCATCCAGGCACACAGTCATCTTCGGGTGCACAGTCCCAGCACTGCTCCTGGCAAACCATTCCATCCGGGCACGTCATGCCATCGTCACAATGGATTGCATCCGGCAGGCACTGTCCATCGAGACACCGACCTAATTGGCCATCCGGCAATTCACAAAATTCACCATCCACGCACTGATTATCAGCTACGCAATGCCCTGCACATGGAGGACAGTCATCACCCTCTTGGCACGGCATTTCAGGACATATATCAAACTGGCACCAAAAGCCCTCGGGACAGGGAGTACTCTCATCACAATAGCCACCTGCATCGTAAACACACTGACCGTCGATACACCTTGCTTGGGAATCCGTCCAATCGAAAACAGGGCAGTCCCCATCATTTTCGCACTCCACATCAGCGCAACGGCAAAGGGGACAGCCATCAGGATCGGTCATGAAACCATTCGGGCAATACAGATCGCAAGCCATGTCCGGACAGCGAGGCTCTTCGCAGTTGCCCGCGCAACCCAACGTCAAATGAAAGCCCCCACCGAAAACTCCATCATAGGTAGCTGCCGCGATTAGGTATTTTCCCGCCGATGGCAATTTGAAATTAGACAGGAGACTATTGATACCGTCTTTGCCGTCATCGTCAAATGCCACCTGCTTACCCCAAATTCCGTTATCCTGCATGGGACCATAAAGAATGAGCACGGGATCTTCACCATTGTCTCCCACGAGACTGGCGGTAATCCTGGCGCCGGGCAATGAGTCGAAAACATACCCTGTCAAAGGTTTGACTTTGGAAAATTCATCCTTGACATCCTGGCCGAAGTCCAAAGTACCCCTGATGTCCACCTTGTCCTTTGCATCAGTGGTTCCTGTCAATAACGGTGCCTGATATTGTTGCTTGTCCTGTGCTGAATAATCAACACACCCTGATGCAACCAAGCCCATACACAACAGGGCGGCCAATGGGGCCTTGACCATACTCCATCTCATGTTCTTCATCTCATCCTCCTAGTCATTGGAAATTAAATTCCTTTTTCTCATACCACTTGTGAAAGCAACACTTGTGCCACAGACTAAAAGCCATCTTCCTTATATCGTAACTAATCGTTTTTACGGGATAATGCCAAATTATAACAAGTAGGCCCAGTCCAGCTATGTAATCCTAACTTGACACCCCTGCTGGAAGCCTTAGGAAAACACCAACAAAATTCAACCAGTGAAAAAAATTCAATCTGTATATACCAAGTGTCAAGTCAGCCTTACACCTATATTGCCGCATCATGGATCTAAATTGACAAGCTCCTCACAATCTGTAATACACCTTGAGATCTTAGTCTGAAAGGTGGAACAAGGCATGAAAATCGGTATTCGCAAAGAAGATAAAAATAAGTGGGAACGCAGAGTTCCGCTAGATCCTCAGCACGTGAAACGCCTCGTGCAGGAAGGTGTCGAAGTAGTGGTGGAGCCGAGTCCCACGAGGGCATTTGCCGATGATGAATATAAGGCAGCCGGCGCAAAGCTTGGCCCCATAGAAGACTGCCCCGTTCTTTTTGCTGTCAAAGAGATCCCCACCAGGCTACTGAAAGCAAACCGTACCTATGTATATTTTGCCCATGTCATCAAGGGCCAACCTTATAACATGCCCATGTTGGGTCGCATCCTGGAACTAGGCGCCACTCTCATCGACTATGAAAAGGTGGTGGACGACAAGGGACGGAGGTTGATCTTTTTTGGCAGACACGCGGGCCTTGCAGGGATGCTCGATACCCTCTGGGCACTGGGAAAGCGTATGGAATCCGAGGGCCTCTCAAACCCCCTGTCGTCCATACGCATGGCCCACGAATATGCCGATCTCGATGAAGCCAAAGCCTCGGTCAGGCAGGCGGCTGAAGAGCTTTCCAAAGAGGGATTCGATGAATCCATGGCACCTGTGGTGGTGGGATTTGCAGGGTACGGAAACGTCTCCCAGGGAGCCCAGGAGATACTTGATCTGTTGCCCCACGAAACCATCAAACCCGAGCAGCTTGCCGGTGTGCGAAAACACACTAAGACAAAAAAAATATTCAAAGTCATCTTCAAAGAAGAGCACATGGTAGTGCCCACCCAAGCGACCAAGAGCTTCGCGCTCCAAGAATATTATGATCACCCGGAGCTTTTCAGGGGGGTGTTTGCACGCCATGTCCCATATCTGACCGTATTGATCAACAGCATTTATTGGACTCCTAAGTACCCGAGGCTGGTGACGAGGGATTTATTACACGGTCTGTACGGAGCAGGTCAAAAACCAAGGTTACGGGTAATAGGCGATATCAGCATCGACATAGAGGGCGCCATCGAGTGTTCTTTGAAATCCACTGACCCTGGAAATCCTGTGTATGTCTATCTTCCGGACGAGGACCGAATAAAGGACGGAGTACGAGGCCACGGTCCCGTGGTCATGGCTGTGGACAACCTCCCATGCGAGCTGCCGGTGGAGTCATCTACCGATTTTGGAAACGCCCTGCTACCGTTTGCCAAAGAGATCGCATCTGCTGACTATGATAAGTCTTTTGATGAACTCCCGCTTCCTAAACCCATAAAAGGAGCGGTAATCGCTCACAGGGGAAAGCTTGCCCCGGACTATGAATACCTCTATGACCACTTGCGCAAGCAGGGAATCGAGGTAAAAGGAGGAGCATCGTGAAAAAGGTCGTCGTTTTTGGAGCAGGCCTGGTGGCAAGGCCTCTGGTTCGTTACTTGCTGGACCATGGTTTCTTTGTCACTGTCGCTTCCCGGACCGTGTCTAAAGCCCAAAAGCTCATCGATGGACATCCTCAGGGCAGGGCCGAGACTCTGGATGCCGACAATGAATCCGCCATCAAGTCCTTTGTGGCTGATGCGGACCTGGCCGTAAGCCTTTTACCGGCCCCCAAGCATCCCACTGTAGCCAAGGCATGCCTGGAGCTGGGCAAACACATGGTCACCACGTCATACGTAAGTCCACAGATGATGGAACTGGATAATGAAGCCAGGGACAACGACCTTCTGCTTCTGAACGAAATCGGTGTGGACCCGGGTATCGATCACAAGAGTGCCATGGAGGTCATCCATGCAGAGGAGAAAAAGGGCGCCACCTTAGTGGGGTTCAATTCCTGGTGCGGCGGGCTGCCTGCTCCAGAGGCCAACGACAATCCCTTTGGTTATAAGTTTTCGTGGAGTCCCAGGGGCGTCTTGGTCGCTGCGAGAAATTCTGCTCGGTATCTCAAAGACGGCAAAGTTGTAGACGTAGAACCAAAGAATCTCTTCGGCGATCCTGCCATTGTGGAAATTCCAGGTGTGGGGACTTTCGAGGGATACCCCAACAGGGATTCTGTCTCGTACATGGATACATATGGTTTCGATCCGAAAAAAGTCAAAAACATATTCCGTGGCACCTTGCGAAACTTGGGGCACTGCAAACTATATACACAAATAATCGATCTTGGATTGATCGAAGCTGAGCCCGAACACGACACTGCCGGGCTTAGCCATGCACAGTTCATGGAAAAATTCCTTGGCGGTGATCCCCAAAAGATAATTCCGGAAAAGCTGGGTGTGGCAGCTGATGACTCCCCATTAACGGCTCTGGATTATATCGGAATGTTCTCTGATGAACCCATTGGACAGGACAAGATCTCCACGCTGGATCTCATGGCCAACCGCATGGCAGCGACTTTGACCTATAAAGACGGAGAGAGGGACATGCTGCTGATGCGCCACGATCTCACGTTCGAATACAAAGCCGGACACAAAGAATGCGTCACCGCCATCATGGTTGACTATGGTATTGCCCACGGCGATTCATCCATGGCCAGGACTGTGTCACTGCCTGCGGCCATAGGCGCTCGGATGATTCTGGAAAACAAGATATCGTCCAGGGGAGTTCACATTCCCATAGAGCCTGCCATTTACGAGCCCATCCTAAAAGAGCTGAAAAACCTGGGAATTGGATTTACACAGACCCGAAAAAAACTATAGGGGTCCGCCTGGTACGTAGAATCAATAGCCGCTTAGGCTGCGGTGGGCTTTGCCGTTTTCGTCATAGCACTTGTTGACATTGGAATGGCAGGAGCTGGAGTAGCTTCCCACGTTTCCACAGTCAGATCCCTTGGCCTTATCGCAGATCTTTTTGGCTTTCTTACGATCCGCAAACGAATCGCCCTTCACGCATACCTGCACGTCACCACCTTTGGAAAAGTGATAGCATTTTGCTGTTGCAGATACTGTCAGGAAAGAAAACGCCACTACTAACGCAACAATAATACCGAGCTTGTTCATCTTTTCACCCTCCTGGAGAAAATTCTCCAATGATTAGATTCGATACTGCTTATTTTTTTATGTTACAGCCCACCGCGTGTCAACCTTGTATAAAAAGCACGCAAATCACTACTAAAACGATTTTCAGGCAAAAAACCTACCTGGCACAACGAAAGCCGATCCTGGATGAATGTGTATCCTCGTGATCGATGGTATCGTAAATCATGAAATGGTCACGTCTAGTACACATCAAATCGTTTTCATCGGAAATATCATCTCTCGAGTAATAATCTCCTCCTCTAATGATTTTGGTTAGCCTTGTTTGTGGTCCTCCAATCCACGCACTACCATCCGTTGGCGGAACATATCCAACTTCTTCCTCGGGACAGTAACTTGAATGATAGCTATCCTGCACATATTCAGCGACATTCCCAGCCATGTCACACAATCCCTGCTGGGTATTGCCCTGTACGCAACTACAAACCGGTTTTACAAACACCCAATCTTGTCCAGGAATATAACTATTGCAGCCGGATCCCGATCCACTTCCAAAATTTGCAAAATCGCAGTTGGGATCATCCTCACCCCATGGATAGATATTATCAGCACCTCTTGACCGAGCTGCAAATTCCCATTCAGAGTCAGAAGGCAACCTCCCGCCTATCCATTCGCAAAAAGCCACAGCCTGGTTCCAGGACACACAGTTGATGGGATTGTTGGCATATTCATCACTCCGACCCCAAACGCATTTGTTATAGGTGTCACCCACTTCAGGCGCAGTGCACATGCCGGCATCATAACAAAGCTGGTACTGACCTGCGGTAATCTCCGTTCTTGTCAGTTGGAACGATGGAACGGTTACCTCATGCGGTGGGCTATCGGGGAAGATAAAGAATGATGTACAATCATCTCCCTCTGCATCTTCCACGCCCATCATATAAGTCCCTCCCAGGATGGTAGTCCAGTTCAAAGCCATACACCTACCATGCACACAGTCCAGCCCATCGCTGCAACCAGGTCCACACACTCCTCCGCACCCATCATCACCGCAGACCTTGTCCGTACAATTCGACACACAACCGCAATCCGGATCGTTACTGTCGCTAACGCCGTCACAATCATCGTCTATCTGGTTTGAGCACAGGTCCGGAGCCTCTGATGATGCAGAACAGTCATGGCAATCAAAATCATCGTAATCAGTAAGACCATCGCAATCCTCATCTATTCCATTACCGCAGGTAGCGTCACCCACCGGGCCTTCGGGTTGCGTATCGCTGGTCTGTGGAAAATCACACATTTGGGATGATTCATTGCAAACATCATCCGTACACCTGTCACCATCGAAACAATCCCGCGCGACCCCATGGCAGCTACCACCGTGGCAGGCATCGTTGACAGTACACCACAGCCCGTCATCACACGGAGAGTTGTCGGGATCATCAGCCTTGCAATTGTTCTGGCTTTCGTCACAAGACTCGGCGCAGTCACCATCAAAGTCCGCTCCTGTACATGGATTACCCGCATGTCCAGCGCAGACACCTTCTAAGCAAAAATCCGGTCCATTGCAATATATGCCGTCATCGCAGGGAAAATTATCTTCACGCAGGGTATTGATACATTCTCTGTTGCCACCACATTCATCCTTCGTGCATGGATTACCATCGTCACACTGAACGTCCGCATCACAGTTCTTGCAATTACCATCAGCTAAATCGGTAAACCCGTCACAGTCGTTGTCAAGCCCGTCAGAACAGCTTGGATCATCCTTGGGACCTTCTGCACCAGGTATTTGATGTAGCGGATTGCTGCATTTGTCAGCGTCTTCGTCACACTTATCATATGTACAAATATCACCGTCAGAGCAATCGCGAGGTTGGCCTTCACATTTACCGTCTTTACAGGAGTCGTTGACAGTACAGTACCTTTGGTCATCGCAATGGGTTCCATCTGGGGCTTTTACGGCTTTGCATTCGCCGGTGATGGGATCGCAGACCCCAAGCAGACAGGAGTCTTGTTGGGAATAACTACTACAATCTCTGGCATTCCCGGTCACGCATACTCCGTTTTTACACTTACTGCTTTGAACACATTTATCACCTTGCTTACAATCCACTCCGTCGCCCAGCACAGAAAAACTGCATTTGCCATCGATACATGAATCGCTCGTGCAACTGTTGCCGTCATCACAATCTTTACCTGAGAGACATTCGTCCGTCATGCCATCGCAATCATCGTCTATCGAATTACCTGCAATCTCTTGCTGTGCAGCACATATCCCCGGTATGGGCTGACAGACACATTCCATGAAAATTTCTATATGTAGCCCCTTCCTTGATCTGGATACGACACAACCTCTCAAAAGGGTGACATTTTCATCGCGAGCCTGGACAAAAAACATCATTTTCTGATCCGGCATATTCTTCAGCATCGCACCCTCAGCAAGCGGTAACTTCAACTGTAACGAACCAAAGCTTTCTATGTTTTCGGTTGTAATGTCTCCTGAAATGAAGTCCTCACATCTTAATCCCGCCGGATCGAATGCCCAAACTCTCAGGAAAGATGTATTATCCAGACTGGCCTGGTTTGGAAAAACCGCTACAATGTCACCCGGCACGGATTGGCCTGCTACGCCCGTGCCCAACTCCAAATCCCATGGCCCATCATTGACGAATACACCACAGGAAGTCACTGCCACAACAATCAAGGAAAAACCCAGAACTCTCACCATGATAATCCCCATTCCAATGATTGCCCTTTTCTAAGCGACATATATTTGCAATCATCTGAATTCTAAAACTAGTTGCTCGCATAGCAATACCTGCAACCAAATTTGCAGCTATTATATCTGCCTATATCTTTACTGACAATGCACCTGCATGTTTTCCTTTGGGATGGATCTTTTTTGGAACTTATGTCTATTGCGAATAGGTCCCTTATCAGTTCATCGTCTATGCATTTTCCTGGTTTGATTCCATGTGGCTCGAGTTGAAGATCCTGAGCGCAAATGTATAGTTCCATCCCGTTGGAAACCGCTGTCTTACGCAAACTCTCCATGAGTTTTACCAACGACTCTCGTGTCACTCCACTTTGGTCAGTGATCCTCAATTCACTCAATCGTTTGAGCCTGTTTTTGACCTTTGGGTACAAGTCCACAACACTAACCATGACTCTTTGGGTATAGCCTTGCAGACAGTTTGCGATATGGTGGAATTTTTCCAAATGATACTCAGCATCCAATCCTTTGCCGAAAACCACAGGGTCATAACGCCATATGACCCGTTTGGGTCCGAGCCTATGGCTAAGCTGCCTGAATGTATCCAAGGCTTTTTGCAAGGCGATGGCATTTGGCTCCAGGACCTCTGGATAGTCAACCAGGGTATACTGGAAATAATACCTATAGCCTTTGTCATCCAATTCATCCAGGTATGAAAATAATGGCCGAGCGTATCTGGTCCAGAAAACGATCACATCCACGTCCCGGGGTTGAAGAGAAATTCGGGAGATCTGTTTAGCATTATAAGGATTGGGTACTTCGCACAAACCGGCTCTTATATTGTCCATAAACCACTTGGAGTAAAATGCGGGTATGTCCGTACGCCTGGATGCGCTGATGATCATGGAGAATCATTCTAGCAAAAAAACAAAAGGTCTGCTCATCCGTTTTTTCGTATTTCCAGGACAGACTTAGCTTTTAGCCATTTTTCGATCTGAGAAAAACCCTCTTTATTTTGCTTTGCCTCGAGATCCGGATCGACTCCGGGAAATTTTTGGCCGGCAATCTTGGAGATAGCCGAAAGGGCCTCGTCTCGAACAAAAGGTACATCGGACGACTTGAGCACATCAAATAGGCGCTGTGCTCCCTTCATGGAATCGTGGCATGCGATATGAAGCGCATAGGCTAGCTTGGCCTCCGAGTCGGATGCCTTGTCAAAAGCCTTCTCCAGCGCGTCCAGATCACCATGAAGATCCGCACCTGGGTCCGTGTCATCTCCATCGACCAGCCAGCATCCTTTCTTATTTTTACCACTAGAACCGGCAGGAACCTTGGCAAGGTCGATCTTGACATTGTTGGCGGATGATGGAGCCTTTGCCATGACTTCATGCTCATGTTCCAACGCATGATGATGGGTATGGTCTTCGCCATGCCCAGATCCTGCCAAGCTGGATTTTGCAAGCAGGTAACCCACCCCGCCAACCGTTCCCACCAACCCCACGGTCACCGCTGCTCCCACTGCCAGTTGAACAAAAGCACGGGCCTTGGACTGGGAGTGAATCGTGTGAATGACTATCGCTGCGAGCGCCAACACCATACCGTAAAACGCGACAACGCTGGGACCTGCAGGCATATCAGCCACGTAGGATGTGCCGAGACCGAGCACTGTCACCAAAAGCCCCATGCTCCAACCGATGATGAGCTGGTACTTCAACTTGTGGGTTATGAGACTGGCTATGATCGCCGGCACCACCAGGAACACAAATACCAGCAACACTCCTGCGGTTCGTACAGATATGGAAATCACAAGGCCAAAGGAAAGATAAAACCAAAAATCCCACACCCACAGACGAAGTCCCTGCTCCTTGGCACCGGCGGGATTTTCACTTATGGCCAGGATGGGCTTTCTGAAGACGTAATGGAACAAGCCCACCGCGCTGTATGCAATGGCGGCAAGGATGATCGCGTCCCACTTTACCCACAGGATGGCGCCTGTCATGACCTCCTTTATGTGCTCTGCGCCATGGGGAGCCCGATCCACCACCAGTATTACCAACGATGCGGCAATGGCGAACACCACTCCTATGATTGCTTCCTGAGGTACCCTGTCCCGATGGGTTCTCGTGATGGCGAACAGCGCCGCTGCCACAAAGGTAAACAGCATGGAAAACAACAACGCGGCTGTGGAGTCGGGAGCCATGCCGAAAACAAAACCCACCGTGGTGCCGAGGGCTGCCACCTGGGCCAGGGCGAGGTCAACGAAGATCACCTTTCTGCGTATTACGTGGAGGCCCAAATAGGCGTGGATGCCCACAAGTATCAGGCACTCCAGAAAAGCCCGAAGCATCAGATCCGATATGCCCAGTTGGTGCATGGGATACTCCTCTTGTCACTCGAAAGCTTCAGAGAGCTGGTTGACCATGTGATCAATCAAATCGAAATATGTCTTCAGGCCAGTGTCCCCGCCGGTTCCCATGGCCGTGATTATCGGCTTTGCTCCCACCTGGCTGGCGATAAGCCTCACCTTTGCCAGGTCATAATAACTGGCAGCCAGTATTACGTGTATCTTCTCCTCACGCATCTGCTTGATGAGCTGATCGATATGCCTGGGAGTGGGGGGAATGGAAGGTCGTAGCTCCACGTGGTTGACCACTCGCAAACCAAAAAGGTCCGCGAAGTACACCCACTGCTTGTGATAGGTGACAACCTTTTTACCGCGAAAATCCAGTCCCTTCTTCAGCCATCCACCTAGTTTTTCTATCAGTGCCTTGCCTTTGTATTTTTTTGTCTTGAGAAACTCGATCATGTTATTCGAATTTTGGGCCAAACGATGAAGGATTTTAGGCCCCAGGATGTGGAGCAATTCGTCACCAAAAAGACGACTGTCTATTTCACGATCGAACTGCTTTAGATTCCGTTCGTATTGTCTCTTGTGGTCGGGATCTATGCGGCTCAGACCTGTGGCGATGTTTCTTGCTACGACTTCGGCAGCCAGAGGATTGGTGATGAAATGAGGGTTGCCGTAAATGTGTACGCCACCTTCAGATCGGCTTTTTACTTTTGGTACTTCCAGCAAACGCACACCCTGGCTTGCCGATACGTATCGTCTCTGCCCGCTTCGGATCTGGTCATTTCCTGAGATATCTATGAGCGAAGGAGCCCACAGTTCCAGATCCAGGCCCGTGCTTACAAAAAGATCCGCGTTTGCAAGCTTGCGCGCCAGGCTCGGCCTAGGACGCACGAAGTGAGGGTCCTGATCACCATTTACGATCCAGTCCACATCAATGAACTCTCCGCCTATCTCTCTTGCAATAGCCGCGTAGCTGGAAAGGGAAGTCACTACCTTGAGCTTTGCTTTCCCGTTTGCAGCATTGGAAAAAGAGCCGGAGGAAAGCAATAACAATGAAAAAAAACTAAAAATAAAAACTCGCATTTGTTTATCCTCCCTGACTAATAACGATCGTGCTTGTGAGGTCCGGCAGCAAACACCACCTGTACTATAAACAGGTCCTCGGGCAGAAGGTTGTCCCCGTCCTTGTGGGCAAACTGGAACCTCGTCTTTACCCACGGGCTCTCCCACCAGGTTAGATAAGCCACCGCTTGCCAAATCCATTGACCGTCGTTGTCAACCGCGTATGGCTGTGTGAGATCCCCACGAACTCCTATGGCAAGGGTCTCGCTCAGACCTGCATCGACATAGCTGTAGCCTCCACCAGCTGCCAGGTAGCCACCATCTGTCTCCTTGCCAACCCAGTAAAATTCGCTTCGCCAGGTCAGGTGCTTGTATCGCTCGTTGTGCAAAGGAGCCCATGACAGGGTCAGGTCTGCGCCACCCAACGTAGTGGTACGCCAGGGCTCATCCTGCCGAGCGCCGTTGTAGTCGAGCAGGTTGCGCTTGTTGTTTGTCCCAAGCATGCCAGTGAGGCCAAACTCCATGTACGTAGAGTCGCTCAAATCGAAATACTGGCTCCAGTGCAGCAAGGCAGCCGGAACCCCGAACTGTTGGCCGTTGAACAGATGATCATTGGAAGAATTTGTCACCTGCAGCACCAGCCTTTGGTCGTCGGCCCAAAGGGCCGGGGCGATCCATTCTATGGACACGCCGATCTGGTTCAGACCATCCGGTCCCAGGAGTGTCGTTATGGCCAGAGGAAAATCGAACTGGTCCAGCGAATGCGCATGCCATCGCTGAATAACACCAAACTGCTGACGAAATTTTCCCAGGGTAAGGTTCAAACCGGGCAGCACGTTCGTCCATGTGGCATATGCCTCGCCTAGTTCCACCTCCCCCACGTGAAACTCGATTGCTGCTTTGAAAAATGAAAACGGGTCCAGGTTGGCCTGAAAATGCAGCCCGAGCACCCGGAAATAAAACTGGGAATCATCGCCAAGCGTGTCTGTGTTGAAATCCGTTATCTTCAGTCGCCCACCTGCATCCACCACCACGCTGGCCTCGGGATTGAGGGCCTGCAATGCACGGTTTCCGCTACTGAAAACCGTGTTGGGGTCAAGCTCGGGCAATTCACTGTCCGAGCCTTTTTCCGCCTGATCTATGGCAAGGCCGGCCTCTTGCCTAAGTTTTTCTAGTTCGTCTGAATCATCAACCTGACTCGAGTCATTTTCTTCGTCACTGCCAGAACCTGCCTTGTAGTCGGTTTTCTCCGTGTCTTTTTTTTGCCCTTCATCTGCAGCCCAAGCGACGGGGCCTGATAGATTGAATGTAAAGAAACACACCAGTGCAAAAACAGAAACAGTTCTTGCCATCTTTTCCTCCTGCTCTAAGAGGTAAAAACAAAAACGTTACAATCGTCTAAATCGTTGTTCTGACTATGCGCAGGGAGGAGACAGCTTGGGGGAATAGGAAATGACTTTTTCGCGGCAATAGACAAAGGAGCCTAATACGGCGCCTTGTGCATTTGTGGCAACTGTCTGGTCTGCTGCGGGCGCAACCAATGGTAACAGCGATTGGTGCATGAGGCTCAGGGGACAGACATCGTGAATGTTTTTCGTCTCGGCCGACACAAGAAGCAAATCGCCTGCAGAATTCTTCCCATGGACCCGGGGGAACTCTTGCATGTGCTCCAGGCGATGATGGACAGGACACCATACGTGCTCTACGTGGTCAAAGACCAGGTGCAGTTGATGAATCACAGGCAACTGTCCAAACCAGGCAGCGACCAGGAAAATCAATCCCAACCAGCTTTCACTTATGCGAAGAACTGACCTTCTTCCAAGTCTATGGAGATTTTCCGTCAAGCGATTACTCCCAAAAAAACCAAGTGCCTTTTTCATCAAGCACCGGAAAGAAACCTACTTCTCCATCCGTACCGTGTCAAGCAAGCCGCAACGAATCTGATATCAAGCACCGCGCCAACTGCCTTTCTGAACGTTTCGGTGATAGCATTGTGGATAGCGACGAACAATGCGACGGTCAGGAAGGTCGTGCCCCAGATTGCAACTGGATCACTAAGCGATAGCACACAGCTCCATCTAATTACAACAAGCCCTTATACAAGCCTCCATCTATGGCGATGGCGGATCCTGTCATGTAAGAAGCACGCTCCGAGCATAAAAAAGCCACAAGAGGTCCGAACTCGGATGGATCTGCGACCCTTCCCAGCACGTTCTGCGAAGCCCACTTCTTTTCCATTTCCTCAGGCGTGGTACCGTTTGCCGCTGCCAGTTTCTTCGCCAACTCACGAACCCGGCCGGTGAG
>CAYSLH010000006.1:0-46219 GCA_964431605.1 uncultured Myxococcales bacterium | reverse complement strand
CGCCGATCATTATCGTATTTTGTAATAATGGGTTGCCAAGTTCTTCAGCCATTTCGTCCACCAATCGTTCGAACAGTGCGCGGGCAACCACTCCGCCATGACCCCTTTGTGCTCCGCTTACTGTCTTGTTGGTGACGGAGCGTATGCCGTCATACTTCATGGACGGCAGTTTGTATGGAGCACCGAGCAGTGAGCCTGCATAGTAAACGGTAGCAATACCAAAAGACGAATACGCGCCACCGTCGAGGAGAGCCTTGTGCTCGAGGTACAGGAAGTTTCCATCATCATCTGCACCCAGTTCCATCTCGTGTATGAACTTGTGTCTCGCCCTGGAATGTAAAAACACCTGTTCACGGGAGAAAGTTATCTTTACGGGACGACCAGTCTTCTGCGCCAACAGACAAGTGAGAAGCTCCATGGTGGAACATGCGGCCTTGGGGCCGAAACCACCGCCAACGTACGGCTTTATTACCCGGACCTTGTCCATGGGAAGGCCAAGGACCATGGCGATGGTCCTCTGTACGTAGTGGACAGACTGGGTGGACGTGGTCAGAGTCAGGTTGCCGTGTGCATCGAATTCAGCGATAGCACTTTGTGGTTCCAGGAAGGCTCCGTCCTGCATTTCACTCTCGAGCCTTCCTTTGCGTATATGGGTGGCCTTGGCTTTGTTGTTTGCGAAATCTCCAAATTCCTGGTGTACCTCGGCACTGACGTTTCCCGGGTACATGGGATGGATTTGAACCGCATCAGGCTCGAGGGCTTTTTGCGCATCGAGAACAATGGGAAGTTGCTCAAATTCCACGTCTATGAGTTCCAGGGCACGTATGGCGGTTTGTTCGTCATCTGCGGCAACAGCGGCGATCTCGTCACCAACGTAAAGAACCTTGTCCTTTGCAAGCACTCGCTCGTCATACCTAGCAGGGCTAACTCCAAACGGAATCTGAGGCGTATTCGCGTGGGTCAGTACCGCATGTACTCCTTTTGCTGCTTCGGCCCGTGAGGTGTCTATACTGACTATCCTGGCGTGAGCTACGGGGCTTTGAAGTATGGCGCCATATAACATTCCGGGCTTTGTGATATCGTCTGTGTATACGGCTCGTCCCGAGACCTTTGCAGGTGCGTCCAGTCGAGGGGCGCGCGTTGAAAGTACCTTGAACTTGCTCATGTCCGGCCTCCCTATGAACGTTGTTTTTCCGAGCCGAGCCTCTGAGCTGCATCAGCTACGGCTTCTACGATTTTTTGGTAACCAGTGCAGCGGCAGAGGTTGCCTGACAACCCTGCCCGGATTTCACTATGGGAAGGGTTTGGGTTCGAATCCAGCAGAGCCTTTGATGAAAGAACCATTCCGGGACTGCAAAAACCGCACTGGACCGCGCCATTGTCCACGAAGGCCTGTTGAATGGGATGGAGGTGTATACCATCACTCAATCCTTCTATGGTCATAACGTCTCTGCCTTCTGTTTGCAGGGCCAGCACTAAACAGGAGTTTACCGGTTCGCCGTCCAGCAGCACTGTGCATGCTCCGCAATCACCTTCACCACAACCCACCTTGGTTCCGGTAAGACCCAGTTCTTTTCGCAGCATCTCCACCAGGGTTGTATTTGGGGCTACTGCCACTTGTCGTTCCACACCGTTTACCTTGAGGGAGAGGAGTTGTTTTTTCATTTTCCACCTCCTGCCTGTTCAATGGCTCCAACCAGCGCCCTTCTGGTCAAGACCTCCACCATCATCCTGCGATACTGTGCTGCGGCGCGAAGATCGTCGATGGGGCTTGCGTCTTTGACCGCTGCGTCACATGCCAGTTGAACCAGCTCGTCGTCAGGCTTTTGCCCTTCTAAAACAGTTTGTGCCCCCTTGGACAATAACCAGGTGGGAGCCACGGAACCAAGGCATACTCTGGCGTGCGTAATGACACCATCATCATCCATGGAGACCCTGGCGGTGCTGGAGGCTATGGTGATTTCCAGCGCTTTTCTCCTGGATAGGGTTTGGAAATCAGATCCCGTGTGGTCACCAGGATTGGGGATTTCAATTTGGACAAGAATTTCATCCGGTTGTTTCGTGGTCTGCCCTGGACCGGTCATGAACTCATGGAGATACAGACGTCTTTTGCCTTTCTTGCTCTGTAGAACTACAACCGCGTCCATGACGGCACAAGGAGGTGCGGAATCAGCGCAAGGGCTTGCATTTACGAAATTACCGCCGATAGTCGCTCTGTTCCTAACCAGTGGAGAACCAAGTTGTCCGGCGGCTTTTACGAGTGCCGGCACGATTTTTCTGACTTGTTCGTTTCTTGCAAGCTCCGCCATGGTAACCAAGGCGCCGATGTTGAGGCCCCCATCATCCGTTGACTCTATTTTTTTCAGTTCCTGCAGTCGATCTATGGACATCACCAGGCCAGGATCTATATTGCCGAGCTTGAGCAATCGAACCAGGTCGGTACCTCCGGCCAAGACTTTCGTCTCCTGCCCACGTTCCGACAGGATTTCCAAAGCTTCGTCCATGGTCTGTGGTTGGACGAAATCAAAATCTGAGACTGGTTTTCTCAGCGGGAGCTGAGGCTCTCCACACCGTATGGTCATGGCTATTTTCCTTTGAATTCCGGCCTCGCCCGTCCCACCGAGCCAAGCCCTGTCCTTGCGTCTTGTGTGTCGAATATTTCCGGCAGAGAGGCTAGTTCCATCTCCACTCCTTGTTCGATGGGAGCACTCGATGCCTGGTCCATTAGTTGTTCGGCTATTTTCAATGCTACTGGTGCCTTCTGGGATATTTTTTTTGCCACTTGTTGGGCAAATTTGTCATCAGATGAAAACTCGCCATTGATCATGGCTGTAGTGTTGGTGTCGTTGAAAAGATCAATGATGGGTTTCATTACCTTCATGACGGGTTTAGCCAACTCACCCGCACCAGGGCCGGCAGATATACTTCCTTGCGCCAAGAGCTTTTCCACCACTGTCATGGTGTCTCCCGAGGGTGCCACCCTGTCTATGAGGCCCAGGTCCGCCGCTGTCTTTGCGGAAATCATTTGACCTGTCAGCACCAGGTAGCGGGCTACTTCGAGACCACAGCGATGCACCGTCCGCTGGGTGCCTCCAAGCCCGGGATAGATACCGATACCAGTCTCAGGAAAGCCCATGACAGCACTTGAGTCAGCGACTATTGCATCACAACTAAGGGCGAGTTCCAGTCCTCCTCCGAGAGCCAGGCCATTTAGCCTTGCAACTACAGGTTTCTTGCACTTGTCGATACGCAGAAATAGTTCATGGCCCGTGCGTGTGAAGTCGACGATGGAATCAATTTTTTTATCATCGATGTTCTTCACAAAGAACTTGATGTCAGCTCCGGCAACAAAGGCTTTGCCCCTTCCATCGATTACAATCGCCTTTACCTCCGGATCGTTTTCAGCATCGGAAAAAGCTCGGTCCAGGTCGGCCACTGTGTCGGGATCCAGAGCATTTAGAGCGTCCGGCCGGTTCATGGTGATCCGGGCGATATGATCCTGGACGGTCATGGACACGGTACGAATCTCGAACGGCTTGGGATCTTTGAGCCTGGTTGCGATGGAATCAGGAAGTTGGAGATCGTATTGACGCGCCACGCTGGCAGCGGCCGAAACAGCATCTTCGATGCCATGTTTGTTTGCCAGGGAAAACGGACCCATGGGCCAACGAAGTCCGACCTTTGCTCCGATTTCCACATCCTCTGCACTCGACACACCTTCCTGCACCAGGGCCGCTGCCACTATCAGCACCACTCCCAGCATGCGTTGGCGTACTAGTTGGACGCCTTGCTCGCAGGGCTTGCCCTCGATGGGCCAGTTTTGTCCTGATTCCACTTGTTTTCGCAACAGGTCTGCGGCCTTGTAAAAAGGTCCCAGTTCTGAAGCAAGGCCGTCGGCCGCATGCATGGCGATGGGAACACCTGTTACGTTCATGAGCTGAAAAGGTCCCATGCCGATGCCGAAAAGCTCCTTACATGTATGCTCGATGGTGGGTAAATCCGCAACACCTTCTTGAAGTAGTCGCACCGATTCGGTCAACCAGGGGACGAAAAACCTGTTGACAACGAACCCGGGAGCGTCTTCCGAGTGAATGGCTGTCTTGGAGTGGGCCTCGGCAAATGCCCATGCTTTTTTCAGGGTTTTTGAAGAAGTGGTCTCGTGGGGTATTACCTCCAGGAGCCTGTTCTTTGCCGGATGGAAAAAATAATGAAGCCCTATGAATCGTTCCGGATGCTTGGCCCCCTGAGCGATGGCAGAGACTTTGAACGACGAGGTGTTGGTTGCCAGCACCGTGTCAGCGCGTACGTGTTGTTCGAGTTTTGTGAAAATATCTCTTTTGATGTTCATGTCTTCGAACACGGCTTCCACTATGAGGTCACATCCTGCCATGTCCTTGGCTTCGGTGGTGGTTGTAATGCGACCGAGTACCTCTTGCATGAACTCTGGGGTGAAAACTTTTCGCTCTACACCCTGGCTGAGCATTTTTTTTATGCGGTCCAGACCTGCCTGGATTTGTTCTTCTCCTATATCCATGAGCACGACAGGTAAGCCCGACTGGGCGATTTTCTGGGCGATACCGCTCCCCATGGTCCCGGCTCCCACTACTCCGATATTCTTGGGTACTGACATTGTGTTCCTCCACGTTTTGCGAGTAATCTCTTTTGGCGGTTTTGTCCTTCTCTTCTTCTTTCTGAGCGACAGTTTTTGCTCCAAGGGCCCTGCTTGATTTTTGAACTGGTTTCGATGCAGCAGAGCATTATCACACCTCGGCTATCCGGAAGAATAGGATCTTCCGGGATAGGATTCCAGTTGTTTTTGGATCCCCTTTCTCCCGGTCTCCCATCTGCAATTTAGCGAAAGAGATTCCGAAACACAGGTTTTGATCCTGGATCGATGGTTCAGGATGTGGTAACCCCCCTTAGCTGTGTCGTGTCATCGGCGGTTAGGCAATTTTGCCGACGGTGAACTTGAAATATGGAAAATCAGAACACTCAGAGGTGTCAAATGTACAAGAAGGTGGATCGTATTCCCGACTTTCCCTCTATGGAAAGCCGCCTGCTCAAGTTTTGGGACGAGGTAAAGGCGTTTGACTTGCTTCGGGAAAAAAACAAGGGGAAAAAACGCTGGTCTTTTCTCGACGGCCCCATTACCGCAAACAACCCCATGGGTGTACACCACGCATGGGGAAGAAGCCTCAAGGATATGTTTCAGCGCTACCACGCCATGTGTGGTTATGACATGCGTTACCAAAACGGATTTGACTGCCAGGGCCTGTGGGTGGAAGTGGAGGTAGAGAAGGAATTGGGCTTTGGCACCAAGGACGACATCCTGGAATACGGCGTGGATAAGTTCGTGCAAAAGTGCAAGGACAGGGTAAAGAAATACTCCGCTATCCAGACAGAGCAGTCCATAAGGTTGGGCTACTGGATGGACTGGTCCAACTCTTATTACACCATGAGCGAGGAGAACAACTACACCATCTGGTCGTTTTTGAAAAAATGCAACGATCGCGGGTTTGTGTACAAGGGATCGGATGTCATGCCTTGGTGCCCTCGTTGCGGCGTGGGCCTTAGCCAGATGGAGATGCACGAGGGGTACCTGGAGGTGCGCGATCCTTCCGTGGTGGTCAGGTTTGTATTGAAAGAAAAGGACAAGCATGCGCTTTTGGTCTGGACCACGACCCCATGGACCCTGACTTCCAACGTTGCAGCAGCAGTCAATCCCGACATGACCTACCTGAAGATAAAGGCAGGCGAGTGGACATACTATGCTGGTGAGGAAAACTGGAAAGGAGACAGGACAAGAGACTCGGAGGGAAAACGCACCGGGTTGAGGAATCTTCCGGACCTGGTGGGTGGCGAACTTGAGGTGGTGGGAACTTTGCCTGGCAAGCAACTCCTTGGCCTGGAGTACCACGGTCCTTTCGACGATTTGCCGGCCCAAAACGCCAAGGGTGGTCATCCATTTACAGACGAAAGCCTGTCTGACAGGTGCGCGGTGGATTGTCACAAGGTTATTGCATGGGACTCGGTCACCGGCTCCGAGGGTACGGGTATCGTGCACATCGCTCCGGGCTGCGGAAAAGAGGATTACGAGCTGGGCGCGCTCAATGGCCTGGTCTGTGTCGCTCCCCTGGACGAAAGGGGCAGGTACATAGAAGGATTCGACTGGCTCGAGACAAAGGCAGCGAGCGAGGTGGCCAAGGAGATAATCTCCGATCTGAAACAGAGAGGAATCCTGGTGGCCCGGGAGGATTATCCTCACTCTTATCCCCACTGCTGGCGCTGTAAGACCCCTGTGCTTTTCCGCCTTGTGGACGAGTGGTTCATCAAGATGGATTGGCGGGACGAGATTATAAAAACCATCCCTGACATCCGGTGGATACCGGAGTTTGGACAGGATCGGGAACTGGACTGGCTTCGCAACATGCGCGATTGGATGATTTCCAAAAAGCGATACTGGGGATTGGCTCTTCCCATCTGGGTCTGTGACGAATGCGGAAACTTCGAAGTTATGGGTTCTCGAAAAGAGTTGAAGGAACGAGCGGTGGAGGGATGGGATGAGTTCGACGGACACACCCCTCATAAACCGTGGATCGACAAGGTGGTGATCTCCTGCTCCAAGTGCGGCGCAAAGGCTCACAGGATACCGGACGTGGGTAATCCATGGCTGGATGCAGGTATCGTTCCTTATTCCACCATGGGTTACAACACGGATCGTGAATACTGGAAGGAATGGTTTCCTGCTGACTTGGTTCTGGAGTGTTTTCCCGGTCAATTCCGAAACTGGTTTTATGCTCTTTTGGCCATGAGTGCCATGATGGAAGGGCGTGCTCCTTTCAGGACGTTGTTGGGTCATGCGTTGGTGCGTGACGAGTACGGAAAGGAGATGCACAAGAGCCTCGGTAACGGGATCGAGTTCAACGAAGCCGCACAGACCATCGGTGCGGAGATAATGAGATATTTGTTTGCAGCCCAAAACCCGGTACACAACTTGAACTTCCCGGATATTCACCATTCTAAGAAGCAAAAGGGAAAGAGGCATCTGGATGACGAGATTCGAAGAAAGATACTGACTTTCTGGAACTGCTACAGCTTCTATATTCAGTATGCTCAGGTCGACCAGGTCAAACCAGGGCAATTCGAAGTACCCGTATCCAAGCGAACGAGGCTGGATAAGTGGATTCTTTCCAGGCTTCAGCACCTGGTTCAGCATGCTCATGAGTGCTTCGAAAACTACCAGGTACACTTACTCATGAACCACTGGGAGCAGTTCGTGGAAGAAGACCTTTCCAACTGGTACCTGCGTCGTTCCCGTCGACGATTCTGGAAGAGCGAATCTGACCTGGAGAAACAATCAGCCTATGTCACTTTGTACGAGGTGCTGCACACCTGCGCCAGGCTCATGGCACCAGTGTTGCCCTTCTTGATGGAAGAGGTCTACCAGAACATGGTGAGACAAGTGGAGCCAAAAGCCCCGGTCAGTATTCATCTTCTCGACTACCCTCGATTCGACGAATCGTTGGTGGACGAGGATTTGGAAGCAGCATTTGGTACGGTCATCAAGTACAAGAACCTTGGGCTATCGTTGAGGAACAAGGCGAATATAAAAGTTCGTCAGCCATTGGGCAGGTTGATCGTGAGACCTGCCTCAGAGGCGCAACAGGATGTTCTCCGTCGAAAGCAGATGCAGGCGGTACTGTTAGAGGAGCTGAACGTCAAGGCCCTGGAGTTCATCGAGGACGAATCGTCCATGGTGACAATTACCGCCAAGGCCAACTTCAAAGCACTGGGGCCCAAACTGGGAGCAGAAGTAAAAACAGCAGCATCAAAAATCGCCGAATTGGATCCGTTGAAACTTAAATCTGCGTTTGATTCGGATGGAAAGTACTCCATAGAGGTGGCAGGAGAGTCTTTCGATCTGGAGCCAGGTGATGTGAGTTTCTTTTATCAGGGACCCGAAGGGATGGAGGTACTGGTGGAAGACAACATCTTTGTAGGGTTGGATACCACTATCGACCATGACCTGGAGCTCGAAGGACTTGCGCGGGATTTCGTGCGGCATGTGCAAAACCTGAGGAAGGATCGTCAGCTCAACATCGAAGATCGCATATCCTTGCGATACAGCGCAGGGGAAAAAATTTTCGAGGCCATCACGACGTGGCAGGATTACATACGGGGAGAGGTGCTGGCGATACAAATGCAAGCCGTGGAGAATCTGGACCAGGGCAAGGAGATCAAGGTTGCTGGTCAAAAGGCAATAATAGATTTGGCAAAGGCCGAGGTTTGATGTAGTCGGATTGGAACGAGATGAAATGACTAAAGCCATCAAACAGCGCAAGGTGGGAGTGTGCATTCTTGGTGCAGGACCGGCAGGGCTTGGTTCCGCATGGGAACTGGCTCACAAGGGAATGGGTAAGGAAGTGTTGGTGATAGACGCCAACTCCAGGCCTGGTGGGCTGGCCCGAACGGAGATTTTTGATGGACATCGCTTCGATGTGGGTCCTCACAGGTTTTTTACCAGCAACAAGGAGGTAAATACCCTTTGGCACCAGACACTGGGTGACGACTTTCGGTCTGTCCAAAGACTCACGAGAATATATTATAAGAACAAGTTTTTTCTCTACCCGGTATCGGCCTTCGATGCCCTTCCCAAGATGGGCCCGGTACAGGCGGTCTGGGCCCTTGCTTCGTTTGCTTTTGCTTTCGTTGCAAAGGATGCTTCAAAAGCCGAGACCTTTGAGCAGTGGGTTACGGCCAAGTTCGGAACAAAACTATACGAGAGTTTTTTCAAGACCTATACGGAAAAGGTTTGGGGTATACCGTGCAATGAAATTGGTGCCGACTGGGCGGCCCAGAGGATCAAGGGGCTCGATTTACTGGAAGTGGCGAAAAACGCGTTTGGCGTAGCGCTTGGAACAAGGCCCAAGACCCTTGTGGACGAATTCGACTATCCTGTTTTGGGAGCAGGACAGATGTATGAGGCATTGGCTCGACGTGCCCAGGAAAAAGGTGTGGATTTTTTGTTTTCCGCTCGGGTGAAAAAGGTAAATCATAAAAATAACGTGATAAAGAGTATATTGGTTGAGACAAAAGAAGGACCATTGAGAATCCGGTCTGAAAAATTCATAACCACCATTGCATTGACCAGGCTGCTCGCAATGTTGAATCCTGCACCTGACGCTGAGGTCTTAGAGGCGTGTTCACATCTGTATTTTCGGGATCACATAACGGTCAATCTCATAGTCGACACAGAGGGCCTGTTTCCCGACCAGTGGATATACGTGCATGCACCGCAAGTCCGCATGGCACGATTGGCCAATTATTCGAATTTCTCGGACAAGATGGCTGCCAGGCCGGGCATGACTCCAATAAGTGTGGAATATTTCGTGTTTCGTACAGACGATTTGTGGAGCATGAAAGACCGGGACTTGATAGAACTGGCTACCGACGAGATGGAGCACATGGGGCTCGTTTCATCTGGGACCATAGCCGGAGGATGGGTCTTGCGCGAGACTGATTCCTACCCAACCTATTACCTTGGCTATAAAAAGCCCTATACGATTGTGCGCCGCACCTTGGATGGATTCGGCAACCTTCAGCCGGCCGGCAGAGGTGGTCTGTACAAGTACAACAACATGGACCATTCTTTATACTCGGGAATTTTGGCTGCGAGGAACGTCTTGGAAGATGGCGGTCGGTATGATGTCTGGAAAATAAATATCGACGCTCAATACCACGAAAGCGCCAAAAGGGTGTAGAATAGACCTTATGCTGCTGTACCGTTCATTCCTGTGGCCTTTCGATGAAGGAGCTTCCACGATGGAATTTTCAGGTAAAAGGCAGGCTTTTTGGGGTTTGTTGGCTTGTGTGGTGGTCATTGCGTTTTGTCCAGCCCTACAAGCCGGACAAATGGTTGTTGCTTCTTGCTGGGATAATACCGGGTCCAAGATGGGGATAAGGGTTCACAAGTTGTTGAAAAAAGAACTCTCATCAAAAGGAGCCCTTATAAAAAGCTACCGGTCATATTTGAAAAAAGCTCGTAAAAAGGGACTGGATCGCAAAGCTCTCACACCCTCGTCCATAAAGGTTCTCTCTGGTGCCATGAACCTTGATGCCGTCGTGACCTGCAGGGTGAAAAAAACCGGTTCCCGGTTCAAAATCGAATTCAGCCTTTATGGGGCATCGGGAAAAAGATTGTTTTCGCATAAATATTCAAACAAGAAACCATGGCTGAGGCTTGGTACGGTGCAAAGACTGGCTGCTGATTTGTTGAAACTCGTGGGAAGTCCACAGCAGATTGCCGATGGTGGATCCGATGAAATGGAACTAGTGCCCCTCGTTCCCCTGGTTCCAGTAAAAGAGGACAAGCCCATTCAAACGGTCAAGCTGGAACAAAAAGCTATAGTGAAACATAAAGCTATAGTGAAACATAAAGCCAAGCAGTCATCCATCAAGGGAAAATCATCCAAGGTTTTGGTCTCGAATGTCAAACCTGAAAAAGTGAAAATCGCCACAAGAACAAAAAAACCGCAAATAAAAAAATCGGAGAGAAAAAAACCAGCTTGGCTCGATGCAACTGCGCAAAAAAGTGTTGCTGCGACGAAGCTTCCTCCTGGTCCGGTTCCGGACTTGCTCGTGTCGTTGGGATCGTCGTCCCACACCAGGGCCGGGCTGAGCCCCAGGTACGAAGCGGGTTTCTATCCAGGCATTCGGCTGGATGGTCAGGTATTTCTTGGAACTTTCTTGAGCACACCGGTGGTGAAAGATATTGGTTTTGGTGCAAAGTACGATCGTGCTTTTGGCTTGAAATATTCGTCAGAAATCCGGCCTGAAAAGCTGGCAGCCAGCGAACAGCACTGGTCTGTACAACTCATGTATCGGTTGGAAATCGAGAAGCTGATGAGCAAAGAGGTCATTACTGCTCCGACCTTTGTCGCAAGGTTCGGCTATGGTGACTCCATGAGTTCCATCGACAGGAAGTTTCCTGACGTGCTAAGTGTTCGCTACACCTATACTTACGGAGCCATGGATGCGTCCTTGTGGTTGGTTCGTTCCTTGCTTAGTGTATCTTTGTCGGCAGGGTATATTATTGACGTTTGGCCTTCCGGTTCTTTGACCGGGAGAGGTACTGGGTTTTGTGTGTCAGCAGGGATGAGCTTGTGGCTTTTTGATGTTCTCAGGGTGCAGGCAGGATACGAACAGGTTCAATTTCTTTTGGATGACAGGGCACTTGGAGCCACTTCTGACAGGTACCAGATGTTCAACCTGCGTCTTGGTTGGTTTTATGACTAGATATCATCCATCCAGCAGCTTGTTCACTTTGCCCAGTAGTTGATTGAACGAAAAAGGCTTGGCAAGAGTCATGTCCGCGCCTGCTATTTTGGCCACGGGAAGATATTCAGCGGCCCGCACCCTGCCCCCACCTGATATTGCGATAATCTTTACATCCTTGTTTGTTTTTCTGATGTCTATTATCGTCTCCATGCCTTCTTTTCCCGGCATTATCAAATCAGTTATCACCAAGTCGGCTGGAGTCTTTTTGAAAAGGGCAAGTCCGGAATTTCCTTCTTCCGCATCCTGAACCATGAATCCTTCTTGCTCGAGGAGTTTCTTCAGGGTGGTCCTGAGCCTGTCGTCGTCTTCGATGATTAAAACCTGCCAAACTTTTTTTGTATCTACCGTCATCCACATCCCCCTTGAATCCTTGCAACTGATTTTACTTAAAAAACAAAGTTAGGCAACCCTTGGCTGTGATAAAAATCAGGGGTTTCTAAAATCATGGGATTAGTGTATACATCTTCCTACCATGTAAGATACCGCAGGATGATAAAAAGAATTATATCGGGAGTATTACAATGAGAAGGTTAGAATCACTGATGTTGGTAGTAATGATGTTTGCAATTTGGACAGGTGCTTGTGATGATTCACGTATTCAGGATCTTTCCAGGATTCCAGCAAGCGTGCGCATAACAGTAAATCCTCCAAACGATGTTTTCAACGTGGGGCAGCAGGTAAACATTGGTTACGTGGTGTTGGACGAAAACGGTATCGTGGTGGATGGTGTGGATGTGTCATGGCAGGTGCCTGCAGCAGAAAGTGTCTCGGAATCCATGGTCAATAAAGGTCAGTATACCTTTCTCCAACCAGGTAGTTTTTCGTGGACCGTGACCGTAACGCAAGACCCTTCTATCTTTGCTTCTGTGACTCTCGAAGCCAAGGCTACTCCTGCTGACGTGGAGATAACAGTGGATCCCCAAAAGGATTTCTACTCTTTGGGAGACGAGGTGCAACTCGGATACATCGTGCGCGATCCGGATGGCAACGAGTTACATGATATAGGTGCCACCTGGCAAGTACCGGATCCTACCCAGGTGCAGCCGCTGGGTCAGGACTCTTTCCGTTTTGTTCAACCAGGTGCGTTTACCTGGACCGTAACCCTGGATCAGCCCTGGGGTGCAAGTGATTCAGTGACTTTGCGTGTGGATTCCTCTAGCCCGACCATCCTACTCGATACTCCTGAACGAGGCGATACCATACTCAAAGACACTGCCGATGCTCAGGTGTCCGTTCAGGGAACCGTTACCGATGATGTCTCTGGATTGTCATCTTTGACAGTACGAACCCAGGCAACCGATCCCGTGGATGTCCCGCTACAGGCAAATGGTTCATTTTCAACTTTGGTGCCAGTGCAGGCCGGGCTCAACACGGTGGTATTGCATGCTCAGGATCTGGCTGGAAACTCCAGTGAGATTACGAGGTCTTTTGTTTATGCCCCTGGATTTTTCTCTCCGTATGAAGATGAACAAGCCCTGGTGCCAAACATGGAAGATGTGCTCATTACAGACCGCGCCCTGGATAAGGGCCAACCCCCTTCGTTCGATCCATGTTCCCATGGAGCCGATGACGCTTATCACTGTAACGGTGTCCAGGATATAGCTTCGCTGCTGGAGCTTGCTTTGAACAACATAGATTTTGCTTCCATGCACCATCCTCTGTCTTTTCACTTCCCCCTGATAGAGCAGCAGCTTGGCACATTTCCCCTTGCAGGTTTTGCCACTGTGAGCTTGAGGCTAGAGGGATTTTTCGACCTGGATTTTGCATATAGTGACATATCCGCGGGGCAGGCCAAGGTTACCAATCTTTCGTCCATCGAATCAGGAGTACGTTCCGAGGTGGCGTTCCAGTCATGGACAGACTCCAACGGAGTCGAGCATGCGGGCCTTACCACCAACCTTGGCATGACAGGAACGCTTCAGATACTGCTTTGGCTGGATCTGACCACTACTGATCCTGACAATCAGGCTGTTTTGTGTGCCCTGGCACAGAACATTTGTAATCCCAATGCTCCATACGACTGCTTGGACGAATACATCGAGTCATGTCGTGCGGTTCCAACACCCGTTGGGTCCATGGTCTCTGTTATCTCTACACCCGTGCTGGCCGGTCTGGATGTGGGGTCCATGACCATGCAGTCGGACATTGTCCTGGGATTGGACCAGTCCACTCACGAACCCACTGCAACCCTTGGCTCTCTCGATATCAGCCTTACTCAGGGCGCCATCGATGTAAGCGCGCTGGAAGATCTGACCATCGAACTGGGGAGTATTCATTTCGCCTCGTATGAAATAGCCAACCTGGGTACTTATCATTTCCCGGCAACGTTCATAAGCGATATTGCAAACGCAGTGCTGGATCCTTTGGTGGATGCCTTGATTCCCATCATCGAGCCCACCCTGGAGAGGATTATGGGTTGTAGGGATCCTAACAATCCGGCGTGTTTCGTGCTGCCCATGTTCGAAGACTTGCTTTCGAGTTTTTCGTTTGACGGCGATGTACCAGTCCTGAATCCGTTTACCACGCAACAGGATGCACCGCCTTTGGCAGATGTTACTCTCAGCACGAGACTCGAAGACATTATTTTCAGAACCGGATTCGGCGGTAAGCTGAACCTGGCGGCAAGGGCCTCTGCGACAATGTCACAACAGGTCGATAGCCACCGGGATGATGATAATCTGGGAGTGGGTTTGACTTCCGGATGTCTCGATCCGGATTCTGGTTTTGACGGGTATCCCACAAATTCGAAGGCCATCCAACTGGCTGCAGCCGAGGACCTGGTCAACCAGGTGATGTACGCGGTATGGGCGGCAGGAGGTATGGACTTGAGCTTGCAGCAGTCCCAACTCGATTTTTCGAGCCAGCCGGATGTCTCGGATCTTTCCATTGACCTGAAGCCATGGCTGCCCGTGGTGTTGCATTCGTGTTCTGATACGCAAAGTGATGTCAGCACAGCCTGGGGCGATGTTCATTTTGATGTATCTTACACGAAGGAGGGACAACTGGTTGAGGCGAGTGGATTTGCGAGCCTGGAACTGGATGGTCAGTTGACAGTGGACGGTAACCAGGTCCCTGATATGAACACGGAGATGCAACCTGCCTGGTCGGAGATGGAACTGGAGTCATTGGTTGTATCGGGACAGGCTGTTTCTTTTTCCGACCCACAGGCAGAGGAAGTAAAGCAGGTGGTAAATGACCTGGTACTTGCCCAGGTGATGAGCAAACTGGACAGGGTCTGTGTCAACCAGTTGGCCAATCTCATCCCTGCATATGATATCAGCTCTTTCCCAGGGGTAGATCCGGCTGAGTCGGACCTGAATATCGGTGACTCGGACGCACAGCAGGCCCAGGGGCGGGCGATTTTCAACGGGGAGTTTACCCAGTGATCACGTTCTTCATGATTCAAGGTTGTCCTATTCAACAGAGTTTAGGGGTATAAGGGTGCACTATGTCAGATGAAACATCATAGCCTACCGATATTATTTGTTTTTGATTGTTGGGGCCGTTCGACGTATGAGCAAGGATTTCATTTCGCAGTGAGGGGGTGCTCCCTGTAGGTCTTTGTCCAGGTGTCTTTGCCCATTTGCGTCCTTTGGGTACCCAAACTCCAGGCCCTGTTCAAGATACTTCAACATTCCTTCTTGTGGGCAAAACAAGGCAAATATCCGTTCCGGTCCTGGTTCCCTGTCGATCTTGTACGAAAAAGGAAGCTTCTGAGGAGTAGAGGAGTTTACAGGCCAACTGAATATGGAAGGAGGAAGAATGCTCTTGGGCTTGCCTTTTTCCTTCAAGGAAAGGATCCTTACTGACATTGGCTTTGGCGATGATAGCATGATGCCCAACTCGGAACCTGTCTCTATCGCCTGTCCCGGCTGGATTTCTTTATCTTTTCCGTTTTCGTCTTGCAACAACATCAACCTGTATCCCAAAAATTCGGATGGATCTTCTTTGTAATGACTGATGCTGGGAAACAGGAGCCACAACAGGGCTCCTGTCGCCAGTGAGGCTATCAGGGCTGGCAAAAAGAAATGGTTTTTTTTCGTATCAGCACCCACCCGGATTGTTTTTTCATCAGAAAGTCTCGTACCTGCCATACGTATTTCATCCATGTACTTGGGGAGATCTTCTGTAATATCTTCAGCCTCGGATTTCATCAATTCCAGTTTTTTTCTGCATGGCTCGTGTTGTTCTACGTGAATTTTTATTTCATCGAGACCGGAATCCTCTCCGGACATCAATCGATCCATTACGTATGCGTCAGGGCAGTCGTTTTGCCTTGGTGCAACGATTGGATCGAGCCCTCTAGCTTTTAAAAAACGGTTCGCCAAGGTGAGGAATTTTTCTTGTTTTTCTTTTGCTTCGTCCCTGGACAGATTGCACAAGATGGCCGTACTTTCAAGGTCCAGCTCCTCGATGAATCGATAGAGGACGAAAGGTTTTGATTCCGGTCGTGACATTTCCAAAAGATCCAGCAGGTTTTGTCTGCGTTGTTCATCCGCAGGTGCATTTTTCAGGGCATTTTCCTTTTGGGATTCCAGGATACGCAACCAGTCGGTGTTGCGTCTCCTATCGCCCGAGATTTTTGCCAGACATAATTCAGTGGAGATCCTGTAAAGCTCCTTCATGCTGACAGATTGTTTTTCGGAAGCGTTTTGTTCATCCAGTACCCTGGCAAGGCAAAGTGCGCTAAGCTCTTGAGCCAAAGATGGAGTGGCCAACAAGCGCATGCTGTGGTTGTAGACTGGTACCCAATACTTTTTCACAAAGGACTCTGTGAGCTTGGCTGTAGAGTTGGGAGCTTCTTTGTTATCCATCATATCGCCCTGTCTTTCCAGATGACTGGTAACTCGTGGCTTCAGTTTTCCGCTTGTTCCAACGCTGATTTTATCAACCTCTCTTCGGCGAGTTCAGGGAGGGTTATGTCCAACCCTTCGGTGTCATCCATGGCACGCTTTGCACTCCAAAGGGCATTTTTGTTCCTCGCCCATGCTCTGCGTGCGATGCCGTTGTTGACATCCCATGCGAGCATACTGCGGATCCTTTGGTCAGCTTCGTCGCTCCCATCGAGCACCATGCCGAAGCCACCGTTGATGACCTCTCCCCAACCCACCCCTCCTCCATTGTGAAGGCTTACCCAGGTGGCTCCCCTGAAAGAATCACCTATGACGTTGTGAACCGCCATGTCTGCACAAAAGCTGGAACCATCACGAATGTCGGCAGTCTCGCGGTAGGGTGAATCTGTTCCGCCTACATCATGATGATCCCTACCCAGTACAACAGGCCCTTTCAGGATACCATCCCTTACTGCCTTGTTGAACGCAAGGGCGATGGCGATCCTGCCTGGCTCGTTGGAATACAGAATTCTCGCCTGAGACCCTACCACCATTCGATTTTGTCCCGCTTCTTTGATCCAGTGAAGATTGTCGAGCATTTGCTGGCGGATCTCTGCCGGAGCCTGCTCTGCCATCTTCGCCAGTGTGTCTGCCGCGATTTTATCCGTCAGTTGCAGGTCTTGCTCTGTGGCGCTGGTGCAAACCCACCTGAAAGGACCAAAACCAAAGTCGAAACACATGGGGCCCATGATGTCTTCCACGTAGGAAGGATACCTGAATTTTCCATCGGGACCGAGAACATCGGCACCAGCCCTGGAACTCTCCAGAAGGAACGCATTTCCATAGTCCCAAAAGACCATACCCTTGCCGCACATTTCGTTAATGGCGCTGATTTGCCTCCTCAGTGATTCCTGTACCCTTTGCTTGAATCCCTCGGGATCCTTTTTCATCATGTGTCTCGATTGGCCCAAGCTCATGCCCACCGGGTAGTAACCGCCGGTGTATGGCAGGTGGAGCGATGTCTGGTCTGATCCCAGTTCCACCTCGATACCTTCCTTTGCAAGCTTTTCCCACAGATCCACAATATTTCCAAGGTATGCGAGGCTAAGGGGTTTTGCTTCTTTCCTGGCCGATTCCATGCGAAGCAGGAGTTTATCCAAGTCGGATTCCACCTCCATGACCCAACCCTGCTTCTGTCGTTTTTCCACGGCTCTGGGGTCTATTTCGGCTATGATGCCTATGGCCCCGGCTATGACAGCAGCTTTTGCCTGTGCTCCGCTCATACCGCCTAGGCCAGAGGTGACAAATAACTTACCGGCAAGGGCAGTGGGACCGTCTGCACCGAGATACTTTCGCCCTGCGTTGAGCAGTGTGATGGTTGTGCCGTGCACGATTCCCTGTGGACCGATGTACATGAACGATCCTGCGGTCATTTGACCGTAGGACGTCACCCCGAGGGCTGACATCCTGGTATAGTCATCGGAGGAGGAATGATTGGGAATGACCATGCCGTTTGTCACAACGAGTCTGGGAGCTTGCGAGTGTGAAGGAAAGAGCCCGAGGGGATGGCCTGAATACAGGACGAGGGTTTGCTGTTCGGTCATCTCGCTCAAGTATTTCATGGTCAACAGGTATTGTGCCCAGTTTTGAAACACTGTTCCATTACCACCATAAGTGATGAGCTCATGTGGGTGTTGCGCTACGGCCGGGTTGAGATTGTTCTGAATCATGTGCATTATGCAGGCCGCCTTTTTGGACTTGGATGGATATCGATCTATTGGCCTGGCGTACATCTCGTAGGTAGGCCTGAATCTCCTCATGTAGATCCTTCCGTCCGTGAGTAGCTCTTTTGCGAATTCAGAGGCCAATGTCTCGTGATGGCGCTGGGGAAAATAACGCAAGGCGTTTTGCACGGCCAGGACCCGTTCCGAAGGTGACAGCATAAGGGGTCTTGCAGGAGCATGACTGACCGAAGGGTCATCCGGAGGCATGGGTGGAATTTCATCCGGAATACCGGTACGGATCTGCTCTTCAAAAGATTTGGTCATTTGGATGTTCCTCCTGTTGCTAGGCTGAAATCATACCAATGAAAGCACGAAAAAAACCATGATAGAACCGCCAACCATCCCGGTAAGCCAAACAACCGCTGAAGGCCAGACTTTTTCCCAGTGAAAAACAAGATATACGATGATAACAGGGGGCAACAAGCAGGCTGCCCCCCACGCAGTGCTCCAGTGAAAAGCCGTCGCCACCACACCAATGGCTCCTGCAAGTATTGCTGCTGCAAACAGCAACAAAAGGGCCACTTTCCACTTTTCGGTAAATGCAAACCATCGGTAGATCTTTTTTTCTGTATTCAAGTCCGATCCCTTGGAATAAGAATCAGAAGAAGAATCAATGGAAGGAATCTGCGTGGATGTCTCCGGTTGTGTCAGGGATGTGTCATTTGTCAGTGTCGGTGCATTTTTCTTTATTGCTCCTCCCGATTTTCTAATGGATTGGGCTTGAGCACAATCCCTGGTGGAGATCATCGAAGAGAGAAAGCGAGAGGGAATCGAGTGTTTGTCGGTGGTTTTTACGATTTTTCCTGATTCATCCATGTATGCAAAGACCATGCACTTGTCCGTGTTATCCTTGGATGAGGAGATGGAAGAAAACAGCAATGGGGCCATTGCGAACAAAAAAATCAAGCTCCCCGCTCTCATGGTGAATTCCCGGTGTTCTTCTGGTGCTTATCCACAGGACGCATGGTCATCTTCAGATCGAGAGTTGTGGTGACTCGCTGCTGGTTGCCATGGGCCCTGATTTCCATTACCACGTTGGTATGGCTGAACGCATTGGCCAGCGGCACCAAGCTCGAGAAGTCTATCACCGAAGAGCCTCCTCCATCCGAGTGCAGAGACACGAGCCTTGCCGAGGCACCTGCCAAGTTCGATGAGTCCAGGGGTTGAGGTGAAGCGTTCTGTTCAAAATCCACGTCTATCTTCATGGATGTGTCGTCGAGTCTCGACAGGGTATAGGTAGCAATCTGTAGCATATTGATGGAGCCAGAGTTTACCGATCGAGTAACCTTCCATCTTGCTCCCTTTCCAACCGGTTGTTGAGGTAGGGGGATGGACATGCCAATGATCTCCTCTTTCATCCTGTTCAGAAGCTCGTTCCTGTCAGAGTCTTTTGCCGGCAGATGGATATCGACTTTATTGGTGACTCCACGGGCACTGACTTCGGCTGAACCGGAAAGCCCCCGAAGTCTTCCAAGCTCTGCTTTCATGCCCTGTGCCATGTCGGACTCATCATCCTGATCTCCGGTGACTTTGGTGCTGACAACTTTGAAATCGTAAGGGAGATTTCCATCTTGGGTTATGTGGCGAGGTGTGATGGAAATGACTATTGAAATGGGCGGGAGGTCTTGCGGAGGCTGAACATCGCTTCCACCTGCTTGGGCCCCAACCGACATATCCATCAGCATTTCAACCGATTGTGTCTTCATGGCAGAAAGCTTGTATCTGAGCGTTTTCAAGGGAGGCGATCCCTGCTCGATCATTTCGAATAAAGGTTGGCCAGTTTTTTTTGTCTGCTCGGTGGACGATGTCGAGTGTGGTGAGTCGGAAGATTTGTGGGTGCATCCACCTTCCGGAATGAACAAGAGGATTGACAGGAATAGGTATCTCGACCATGAACCCATAAGACCACCTCCAAGAAAAACCGACCGCGTTAGAATAAACCCTTTCCGGCCAGGCTCCAATAATTGATTTTTCTTTCAAGGCGACTTAGGCTGGTGGTTCGATGATGAGCATGGAGGAAACACAGATGGAAGATCTTCATGGGCAGGTAGAATCAGAGGCCCAAATCGATCTTAGGGAATACTGGAAAATAATTCGAAAGAGAATATGGACGGTAGTGGCATTTTTTATCATCACTGTCACAGTGGTGACCATATTCACCATAAGGCAAAAAAAGATCTACGAGGCATCAGCATCCATAATCATAGAGGTGGATGCACCACAGGTGCTTGGTAGTGTCCGGGAGGTGTACAACCTTGGTCCCGGCTCGTACTGGAGTAACAAGGAATACTTCGAGACCCAGTATAAAGTTATTACCAGCAGGAGTGTGGCTCAAAAAGTCGTGCAGCTTTTGAGGTTGGAAAACAACAAGGACTTCCTGGGCATTTCGGACCTTAGTGAAGAGAAACAAGCTGCCATAATGCAGGAGCCCATCGATTACGTGGAGATGGTTAGAAGCGCTTTGACCGTGGAACCGGTCAAGGATAGCAGGATGGTGCGGATAAAGGCTAAGCATCATGATCCAAAATGGGCCATGCGTCTTGCCAATGCCACGGTAAACGCATACATCAGTCACAATATGCACACTCGGCGCAAAATCACCGAAGATGCCGCCGGATGGCTCGCAGACCAGGCCAGGGCGTTGAAGAAAAAAATGGAAGACGCAGAAGACAGGCTTCACCAATTCAAGGCTGAGCAGAAAATCCTGCGGGTCTCTCTTGAAGACAGGCAGAGTATTACTTCTCAGAGGTTGCAAGACATAAACCAGACATTGAATAAAATTCAAGCCCAACTGGATGCCATGGAGTCAAAACGAAAACAGATTTTGGATATAAGGGCATCGAAATTGCCGTTGGACGCAATTGATCAGGTTATTGGCAACAAGTTGATACAGCAACTCAAGGAGAGTTATTTTTCCCTCAAGGAAAAGCAGGCGGAGCTGGCGTCCAAGTACCTGCCTGGCCATCCCAAGTACAAAGCCATTGAACACAAGCTGGAAGTTACGAGACAGAGCATAGATCGGGAGATCGATAAGGTTCTTTCAGCCATGGAAACGGATTACCAGGCAAAACTCCGGGAGGAAAAGTCCGCAAAGCGAAGGCTTGCACAAGCCAAGGCCGAGGCTTTGGAAATCAATAAGAAGTCAATTGAGTATGGAAGGTTGAAGAGGGAGGCTCTCACAGCGGAGCAACTCTATCAGTTGGTGGTAAAAAGGCAGCAGGAGACAGCTCTGTCATCACGGGAAGAGACAAACAATGTCTATAAGCTGGATGCGGCCATATTGCCGGAGATCCCGGTGTATCCGCGGGTAAAGCTCAATATCTTGCTTGCTGCGGTGCTCGGGTTGCTTGGTGGAATCGGTCTCGTGTTTTTCCTCGAATATCTGGACAACACATTCAAAGGCCAAGACGATATCGAGAGAGTACTCAATATTCCGTTCCTTGGAGTCATCCCCAGTATCAAGCTTGACGACTCATTGGATGACGCCAATGAACTGTCCTTGAGGGACAATTACCTAATCAGTCATCCCAAGAGCACAGTCGCCGAATCATGTCGAACGGTTAGAACAAACATCCTGTTCATGTCTCCTGAGAATCCCGCCCGCAGGTTGCTGATAACGTCTCCCAGTCCCCAGGAAGGAAAGTCCACAGTCTGTATGAACCTTGGTATTACCATGGCTCAGAGCGGCTCCAAGGTGGTTATGTTGGATACTGACATGAGACGCCCAAGGTTGCATAAATCCTTCCAGATCAAAAGCGGACTCGGGTTGACCACTGCCATCCTGGGAGAGGCGGAGCTTGAAAAGGTGATATTTCCCTCCGAGGTACCAGGGCTGGATATCATTCCATGCGGTCCCATACCACCGAACCCGACAGAGCTTTTTCATACCGAACGGTTCGGGAAAATTTTAGAGACACTTTCTGAAAAATATGACCGGGTCATATTTGACAGCCCTCCGGTTCTGGTGGTGGCTGATCCCTTGATCCTGTCCAGCATGCTGGATGGCGTGGTGCTGGTGGTAAAAAGCGGTTCCACTTCAAGTGACATGGCTCGCAGGGCAGTCAGGCAACTGAAGGATGTAAATGCACGCATTCTTGGAGCTGTTATAAATGATCTCGACCTGACCCACAGAGACTACGGATATTACTACTACAGGCAGTACGGAGCTTACTACAGCGAGAAGGAAAGAGATGTCCGGGAATCGTGATTCATCAGGCATACCACTGTTTGATCTGAGCCTGGTTCATGAACCGATTTTTTCAGAACTTACCTCCGCAGTGGAACAAGTGGCAAAGAGCAACAGCTTTATCAATGGTGAATCTGTATCTGATTTTGAAGCAGCTTTCGAAAGATATCACGGATCGGGTTACGCAGTCGGCCTGTCCTCCGGGACAGACGCGTTGCTCGTTGCCCTTATGGCTATGGGGGTGGGTCCAGGGGACGAAGTTATAACAACACCATTTACGTTCGTATCCACCGCCGAAGTGATCCTTCGTGTTGGTGCGAAGCCGGTTTTCGTTGATATCGATGAACACACTTTTTGTATTGATGCGAAACACATAGCATCTAAGATCACATCGAGAACCAAGGCGATAATTCCAGTACATCTTTTTGGCCGGGCATGTTCCATGGAAGAAATCCATGCTGTTTCGGAACAGGCCGGTCTAGTCGTGATCGAGGACTGTGCCCAGGCCATGGGTGCCAGGGCACGTTCAAATCTGGTGGGGACACTGGGTGATTTCGGTGCCTTTTCCTTTTTTCCAACCAAGAACCTGGGAGGGTGGGGCGATGGAGGAATGCTTCTTTGCTCTACTCGGGAAAAGGCCTTGCGGGTGAAGTCCACCAGGGATCATGGCGCGATAAAAAAGGGGCGTTATGAATCCATGGGTGGTAATTTCCGCCTGGACTCGGTACAGGCTGCAGTTTTGCTTCGAAAGCTCGACTATGTTGACGAATGGAGACAAAAAAGGCAGCGAGCTGCACGACTGTACAATAGACTTTTTGCCGAGGCTGGTTTCAGGGGACACGCTTCTGATCCTCTGATACCTCCATCTGAAGACCCGCAAGGGGAACACAGCTTCGGGCTGTATGTGATTAGGGCTTCGGATCGTGATGAGCTTGCGGATTACCTTGCACAATCCTCCATAGGTTGTGGAAAGTACTACGACATGCCCCTTCATCTACAGGGCAGCTTTTCTCACCTTGGCTACGAGAGGGGTGATTTTCCAGTGGCGGAAGGTGCTGCTAGGCAGGTGCTGGCAATTCCTTGCTATGCCGGAATCACTGAGGAGGCACAGGAGACTGTGGTGCAAGCCATAACCGGTTTCTATAACTCGTGAGGTGATGGTCTTGGGGAGTGGTGAAGATGCATCCTCGGTAACCGAAAGAAAATGGTACGCCATACACGTAATGTCGCGGCACGAGAGAAAGGTTGCTGAAAAACTTCGTAGTCGGGGATTGGAGGTCTTTTTACCTGAGTACAGATCTCGCTCCAGGAGAAAAGACCGGGTGAAAATGATCCTCAGGCCGTTGTTTCCTGGTTATCTTTTTGTCCGCACTTCCCTCGCGCCAAAACAAAGGCTGAAGATAATCCAGACTCCATCGGTGGTTCGCATAGTAGGAATAAACACAAAACCACATCCTATTCCTGACGAGCAAGTGGAATCGGTGCGTTTGCTCATAGGCTCCACCAGTGACGCCAAACCAGAACAAAACCTGCGAACTGGACAGAAAGTTATGGTAACGGATGGACCTCTCAAGGGAGTGGTGGGTGTGGTGGAAAAAACACCAAGGGGCGAAAAAATAGTGGTTTGCGTGGAGTTATTGAACAGGGCGGTTTCCGCAAGCCTCCAAAAGGCATCCGTCAGTCCGTTTTTGGATTCCTAGTGTTGATCCACTATGACGAACTCTACTCTCCTGTTTTGTTCGCGACCGCGTCGTGTCGCGTTGGACGCTATGGGCCTTGATTCTCCGTACCCAACGGCCTCGAGCCTCTTTGGGTCTACTCCCTTTTTGATAAGGTAAGCTTTTACCGCATCAGCCCTGTTTTGGCTCAGTCGCAAGTTGTACTTGTCGCTGCCCTGTGAATCGGTATGCCCTTCCACCCGGATTTTTTTGATCTCTTCATGGGCCCTGATGGTCTGTGCCACCTGGTTTAGCAGATTGTACGATTTGCGTTTGATGACGGCTTTTCCAGTAGCGAAATAGACCTTTTGGAGAATCTCGATCTTTTCTTTCTTTACGATGACCACTACCTTGCCCTTATCCGGACAGCCATCCTCGTCCCTATAACCGTTGATGGTCTCGGGCTTGTTAGGACACTTGTCCTTTTCATCCGGGACTCCATCCTTGTCATTGTCAGGATCCGGACAACCGTCATCGTCTTCAAACTTGTCAATATCCTCTTTCTTGTCTGGACACTTATCCACATTATCCTTGATGCCGTCCGAATCCCTGTCGCCCCAAGGACAACCATTGTTTTCCTTCGGACCGGCTTTTTTCGGACATTTGTCTTCGTTGTCGTTCAGACCGTCCTTGTCCGTATCCGGCCATGGGCAGCCTTTGTTCTCCGCAGGCCCGGCCTTTTTGGGGCATTTGTCCACGTTGTCCCTTAGACCGTCTTTGTCCGTGTCCGGCCATGGGCAACCTTTGTTCTCCGCGGGGCCGGCCTTCTTGGGGCATTTATCCACGTTGTCCTTTAGACCATCCTTATCCGCGTCCTGCCATGGACAGCCTTTATTCTCCAATGCACCAGCCAGATGCGGACATCGGTCCTTGTCGTCGGTGAGGCCATCCGAGTCCGAATCCTGCCATGGGCAGCCGTCGTTTTCCGCAGGGCCGGCTCTATCGGGGCATCTGTCTTCATGGTCACTGATACCGTCTTCATCCCTATCGTGTGTCCTTGGCGACCACATTACTCCCAAAAACGCCCTGGCCACAGGAGTGCCCCAGCCGGGCAGAGAGCCCACCGCACCTCCCAGAGTAAAACTCAGGTCGGCCGGTGCATGGTAATGAAGCGCAAAGATCCACTCTAAGGGGGTCTCCTTGGGTTTGTTCTTTCCGAAACTTTCCAACTTGGCCGCTCCAACTCCCTCGGCGCTGAGTGACCAATCGTGAGTAAAATTCATCATGGCTCCGGCTCGATAAAAAAATTCGCTACCTGTATTCAGGTCTCCATAGCTTGTCTCACCCTGAATCCACGAACCCACGTTCAATGCCAGCACCAGCAAGTCGTCTATGAGACTCCGGGAGAAGGTAAGTGCAGGCATAAACGTCAAAGATTCGCTTCCCAAAAAAGCGCCTTCGTCCCCGGATGGCAAGGTTACGGGTAGACTGAGAGCCATGGATATTCCATGACTTTGCTGTCGGAGAATCGTTACCTTGAGGCCGACACGTATGTCGCCAAGCCCAGCTGAGGTGAGTCCAAGGTCGGCGCCATCATTGTCGATATACGCACCATCCTGCCAAAAAGTCGATGGCACTTCCACACCAACCGTCAGCCAGTCGAACAGCCCCATGGACAAGATGAAAGATGCAGCGATTCTGTCCTTGACCAGCGATTGCAATATTTTTCCGTCACTGTCGCGTATGACCAAGGGGCGGTATGAATAGTGAAGGTACAAACCCAGGTTGAGATCACCGCTTTTTTCACCCTGCCCGGCCTCGGTCAGCACCATCCCCTGACTATCCAGGGAAGGCTTGAATCGTTCGATGTCGATTCCCCCTGTCTCTTGGGCCATGGCGTTTGTTCCGATGGATAACAAGCCAAAGACTGTGAACCATGCGACCGATTTAAAAAAACCGACCCCCTGGGGTAGGATATTTATGTTCATAAAGTCCTCCTTCGATAGGTTCTTCATTGGAAATGTTATAATAACCATACCGGTATAAATCTCAATTTCTTTTCATCATGTTGTTTTCGAACTGGTTAATATGTTATCCATATAGGTATGAAAAACGAATTGTTTCATGGAATTTTTCTGGTTGTGGTTCTTTGTTGCCTGGTGTTTTCCAAGGGAGCAAATGCGGAAGAATCTTATCTGGAGAAAGCCAAGTCTGCTTACGAAAATTTTGATTTTGAGCAGGCCCTGGATTTGTTATCCAAGGCATCGACAGATAGGCTGTCTTCGGACAAGACTTACTTGGCCTCGGTGCACCTGTACATGGGCTTGGTAAGATTTACCCTGGGACAGAGAAAACAGGCCGAAAGAGAATTCGCACAAGCCTTACGCCTTGACTTTAATGTCTATCCTCCGGACGACACCTCGCCAAAGATCCTCTCGGCTTTCAAAAAAGTAAAAAGCGGCATTTCTCCTCCAGCCCGAAAAGAAGAAACTCACATGGAATCCCGCATTAAATCGACCTCCCGTAAAACTGATATCGATATCGGCAGGTCCCAACCCATGGAAAAATCGAGTGGAAGAATTTGGACATGGATCATGACTGGTGTTGGTTCAGCCGCCTTGGTCAGTGCCGGGGTTTTCGCGGGTCTTGCAGCGAAATCCAAAGGGGAGTTTGATGAAGCCAAGTGGGCTTCTGATGCGGTTGAAAAACGTGACGAGGTAGAACAACGTTCTCTGACAGCAAATGTTTTGTTCGGTGTAGGTGGTGCCGTCATGGTTGGAGCGGTGATCTTGTTTTTTGTGGAGGACGGAAGTAACGAAGACGTACCGGATAAATCAACTTTCCGCTTCCAGGTGGGCCTGTCAGGGGTCTGTGCAACGGTCCGATTTTGAGAAATTCGATATGAAACGTTTTTTATTTCCATTGTTGTTGCTTGGAGCAATTGTTGTTTCCGGTTGTACCTATGATCTCGGCTTCGACGGAAAGTCCTGTGATACCAGCCATCCTTGTCCTTCTGGATATACTTGTACCAATGATGGACTGTGTTCGAGTAATGGTGATGGTGGAGAACAATGCTCTTCGGGTGCAACCAGGTGCTCTGTGGACAATCTCTATCAGGAGGTTTGCGAAGACGGTTCCTGGCAATCGTACGATTGTTCACCTGGTCATTGTCAAGACGGTCAATGCAAAAACGACCAACACTGTGTTACCAGTGATGATTGTGATGAAGGGACGTGGTGTGGCCCTGACGATATTTGTATAGATAAGGGAAGCTGCGAGGACCCAGGAGTCAAACGTTGCGATCCTCAGTTGAGATCCGTAATGGTGTGCGACGAGGAGTCCGGTAACATGGTGCTGGTGGAAGAATGTGATCAATCCCAAGCTTATTGCGATCCTTTCCTTGTCGCGTGCATGTCTTACTGTAGCGATGACGGCGATTGCCAAATGGAATATACTTCCTGTGAGCCGGTCAGTAAAAAGTGTCTGGATATGGACCTGTGCACCGACACAGATTCGTGTGATGGTTCCATGCAGTGCGTGGGCAGTCCCGGCGCCTGCGTAGCTGGCCCAACCACCACCGGATCATTGCCTGGTGGTGGAGGCATGGACCTGCAGTGCTACGTAGGCGATCCTTCTGGGGCAGAACCTTCCCCTGCGACCTGCAATATGCAGGGAGGTCTCGTAAACTTTCTCAATGGCGAACCTTGCGGTGAACAAGCCGTAGGCTTGCCTGTAGCGATATACCTCCTCGATGATGTCCTTGGTGGTATGACCAACCGTGTGGTTTCTTCCACATACGCTACGCAAGAGCAGGTCGATGGACAGATACACGCGGTTTATTACTTGGAAGACTTGCCCACAAACAAGCCGCTTGTGATGCGAGTGGGCGGTGGTGATAACGGCGAATTTACAACACTTTATACTTTCAGCATCTACATTCGTTCTGATGAATGTGAACTGAGCGGCGGAGTTGTGGATTATGCAGCACCTACTTTGTACAAAGTAAACTACGATGGATATTCAAATCCCTTGTCCGTGGTGTCCAACCCTGACAAGGGCCTTGTGTTCGGACAGGTCAGAGATTGCAACGGGAAAAGAATTCAGCACGCCACAGGGGGCCTTAGCATGCCCCATGATCTTTTGTATTATCTACGTGGATACATTCCTGACGACACCATGACGAGCACCGGCTCTACCGGGTTTTTTATAGCTGCCAACGCGATACCCATCCGGGGAATCGCCTCGGTGTTGGTGCAGATATCAGATGATGGATCAAGTCTTTCTCTTTGGGAAAGACCCATGAGGGCCTTTCCCGGTGCAGCAAGCCTGGTCCTGTTCCAAAAGCCCAAAGCCCCAAGATGAAGCGGTATTTAAAAAACACAGATATGAAAACGTTTCTGCCTTTGGTATTGCTCTTCACTGGTTGCAGCTTCGGGTCGATGGATTTCACGGGGAAGGATTGCGATAAGGACCACCCTTGTCCCTCTGGTTACCTTTGTGTAACCACGCCTACCAGCATTGAGTCGGTAAGGGGGGAGTGCTACGAAGAACAAGGCGCCCCGGGCTGTACCGAGGGTGACTTGTCCTGTGCTCAGGGCAGGCAGTGGGTACAGAAGTGTGACCCGGATGGACATTCCTGGTCCATCTATGTCACATGTGATAACGAAACATATTGCAACCCGGATATCCTGGCATGCTCTGAGGCATGTGAATCGGATGAAGATTGCCCCGCTTTGCATACTTGTGATCTAGGCACTTTCTTGTGTCGTCCATTCGGTTCCTGTGGCTCTGATTGTGAGGGGCTTTGTGTTGATGACAGCTGTGTTGCCAGGCCATTAGTTGATGTTCAGGCACCTTACGGATTACCTGATTTGAATTGCTTTTCCCAGGAGATAACTTCACCCCCCTCTTTTCCTGAGACCTGTTCTCTGACGGGAAGGATCACCATGTTCCCTCTCATGTCTGAATCTTCTCCTTGCGCCGGATTGACGGTGCGCTTGTTGGATGCCGATCCTCCTCACCAGGTTCTCATGGAGAGCAGCGCTATGCCGGGAGACGATTCTGAGGCTTATTACAGGTTCGATGGTGTCCACACCAATAGAAATTACATCATAGAGGTTCCTTCCGGAATTGATGGACAAGGCCGGCTTACCGTGACGACTCTCAGTGGCGTTATTTCAGTAAGGGCGGATGACTGCACGGATGGGCAGATGACAAGGGGTATCTCGGTGGTGAGCAAATCCCTTTACGATACCTATACCTCCCAGACCATAGAAAACCTTCAGCCACACAGAGGGTTGGTGATTGGTAGGGTGCTTGACTGCAATGAGCAGGCACGCCTTCCACTGGGCAATGTTACTGTGGGGCTTGCTGTAGGTCCGGTAAGCCCAGGGAGAATCTATTACTTTGCCAACGAATCTTACCTGATGCCGGACTTGAGCCTGGAGGCTACCTCGATAAAAGGTTACTGGGCTGCTGTAGGTGTGCCTGCGGTAATGAACGAAGCAGGTTTTCTGGCGAGGCAGTCTTCTACGGATATCATATTAGGCTCGGTTCGGTTTTTCCTTCTGCCGGATTCAGTGGCAATTGTAAACCTCACACTTCCATCACAGCGATTGGTCGATTGATAATGCGATGGTTGCAAATCACCTGAGATCGAATTTCAATACTTTGGCATCACCTGTATTTATGTGTATGGTTTTGGCGGCGCTTTTGCCAGTCTTGGGACACTCTACCCTAATCCTGTGGGTTCCTTCATAGAGCTTTATGGGGTTGTCCAGAGGAGTGATTCCCTGAGATTCTCCATCAACGAACACTTTGCCAAAAGGCTTTACGAACAACATCAGTGTGCCTCGTCCAAATTTTTCTCTTACTTTCTGGGTTTGTCCGGCAAGGATGTTGATACTTTTTTTCAGCAAAATTCCCTTTGATTTATTTGCCAGCACCAACTTGTGGATACCTGTCTTCAGTTCCACCGGGCCAAGGGGCGTGGTGCCGTAGGATGTGCCATCTATGGTGATGTTGGTCCAAGGTCTGGAATCCACCAGGAGATTGCCATGCCTTGGCGTTACAGCGACTTTCGTTGATCGATCCACTCTCCTGGTGTTGTTGGTGGCAGAAGCTTTTTTCTTCCTTCGCTTGTGAGTTCTTTGATTTTGCGTGTTTGTGGATCTATTGGTTTTTATTTTATTTCCTGGAGATTCAACCAGAGATAGCCGTTTATCATCTGAAACAGGTTCTGTCTGATCAGTACCTGTATGGTCTTTAGGTTTTTCAACAGGTGTTGGTGCCTGATGTTTTTTTGGGGTGACCATGTTTTGCTTGTCAACCTGCGCATGGGCTGATTTTTTTTGACTGGGGGCTGGACGGTTTTTCGATGTGTCTTGTGGGCTGTCCATGTGTTGGAACACAAACACCAATCCTGCCAACGTTACGAGTAGAAGAGAGATTATTGTAATTATTTTTTTTCGGTCGAGTTGCCTCTTTCGTTCCGGCCCGTCAAAAATTTCTCCATCTCTAACGGTGGATACATCTATGTCTATTGGAATTGAAGCGGATTCCATGACAGGACGCAATTGGGAAGAAGGTGTATGTTGAGTCGGTAAATCCTCAGATTTATTGTCTTGCTTGGATAAAATACGTCGTGAAGTGGATGTTCTGGGTGGAATGACTGAACCTGTCTCCACCTTGGCCACCTCGATGAAAGACGGTGACGATGGGGTCAGGTTCGACGAGCCTACACCGATATCTCCCGGTGGTAGCACCTGCCTGGCAAAAGAGCCAAGGGTGTGATTGTCCACCATGATTCGACGATTGAGTAAGAACTCTTCCAAATCCTGCTTCATCTCGAAACATGACTGGTAACGCCTGGATCGATTTTTCTCCAGTGCCTTGGCGAGGATTTTTACAATCTGTGGTGGAATGGTCTTGTCGAACGTCCTTGGATCTGGCGCCGGCTTTTTAACAATGGACATCATCAATTCCAACTCGGTGTCACCCCTGAAAGGCCGATGCCCGGTGGCGAGTTCGAACAAAACTATCCCGAGAGAAAACACATCGGATCTTTTGTCCAGGCCTCCTTTTTGAATGATTTGCTCCGGCGACATGTAGGCTGCTTTACCCTTGAGAGATGAAGTCCTTGTCTGGTAAGAATTGCTTGCGGCCTTGGCTATTCCGAAATCCAGTACCTTGATTACTCCGTCGTAACTTACCATGAGGTTTTGCGGACTTACGTCCCGGTGAATGAGGTTCAGGGGCTTGCCGTCAGGATCCGTAAATTCATGGGCATAATCGAGGCCTTCACACGCGCCGCTTACGATCTTGACTCCGTACTCCAGCGGGATGGGGATGTTTTTTTTGCGGCATGCTTTCATGAGTCTGGAGACAGATACGCCGTTTATAAACTCCATGGCCAGGAAGTAACTTCCCTCGACCTTTCCCAGCTCAAAGATCTGTACGATATTTGGATGATTGAAACGAGCCACCAACCTGGCTTCGTCCAGAAACATGGTGACGAAATCCGAATCATCGTTCAGGTATGGAAGAATCCTTTTTATGGCGAGGTGCTTTTTGAACCCTTCCGGACCGGAATGAGTCGCCAGAAATATCTCGGCCATTCCCCCCACTGCCAGCTTTCGTTCCAACTGGTATTTTCCAAATTTTTCGATCACTGGCCGATCCCTTCTTCCCTTGGACGAAGTTACTCCGTGGGAAGATCCTAATTTTATAGCCGTTGATGCAACATTGCACAAGAAACAGGGCAATGGAGTGGATACAAGGTGAAATCCAATCGCCAATGGAATGACACGAGATGATGTCAATGAACTGACGAGATTTGTGCCAAACGTATGAAGTTGGCACTAAGTAAGTCTGTAATGAATTGAAATCATGAAGGATTGTCTGCCTCGATGGAGATGGCACGGTACATGCTTATCTGTGCTGTGGCGGGAAGTAACCGCGGGGAGGAGTTTGTAAAGGTGAAAGAAATTACCGAAGAGATTCGAACCATGGGAAGGTCGGGATCCTGGTACGAGGCCTTGGTCACCACAGACGCACGGGTAGAGAGTATTGTGTCGGCTAACCAGGCGCTTCCAGGGTTGAAATCCATACTGGTCATAGTTGCTCCCCATGCGATCAAACCCAACATCCCTTCCATGGGTCCGAAAATTTCTTTTGCCGAAGCCGGAGGTGAATCCATTGGTTATTCGGCTGCCGCTTACATCTCGGTGATGCGGTTTCTTTTGGAGAAAAGACATCGATTGGACAAGACGTTGTTTTTCCTACCTGATGCGGACGTGGCAGTGGTGCGAGCCATGCAGGATCTTCAGTGGTTCCAGTCTGGAATAATCATCAAACTATTGACTCAAACGCAGGGCGGTGGGGATCTGTTTTTCAAGTGGGCCGAACTCCTCCTGGAAAGCAATCAGCCCATGCAGGCATTGCAATTCGTGAACTTGCTTGAATCAAAGATGTCGAGGGACGAGCTTGCTAAGCTGGCTCTGCCGTCTTTGCTTGACATGGATTGCGCCGACCAATTTACCCTTGGTTGGTTGGACTCGATGCCAGCGGAAAAAACTGTTCGAAAAACCACTAGAAAAAAAATCCAACAGGCCATGGTGCACAAAAGAGCCAGGGCAAAGCAGGTCCTGGACAGGAATATGGAGATAATTAGGGCACGATGGCCAAACGGAGCCAAGCTGGTCGATGAGGCCAGCACCCAGGGAATATGTGTAGGAAGTCTTCCTGAAGTGCCATGGCTCTATGACCTGAAGACAGGGATCGTAGAGCGTGAAAACTATCCAGTGTTCTTCCAGAGGAGGTCTGGAGCGATTTCCGTGATAAATCCTCCGCACGATCCGAGGCTCCTGGTGCCTCCGGACAAGTTCGAATTCTATACCAGGCAGATTCCAGGCATAATCATAGGTTCGTTCATGGCCTTGGACGCCATTGTAAACCTCACGGCCAATCGTCTTGTCTCACAAATGGTAAATATACTCCAGCCTATCTACCTCGTAGAAAAAGATCCCGTCATGGCCAGACTGGTTCTCGAAAACGTGGATCTTTCCTCGGTACTGGAAGAAAAAAGGGTCGAATGTTTCATCGGACCAGATGCCATGCATGAGATGAAAAACTTGTTTGAGCAAAACAGCAGGTTGTTGTTACCAGCCATGAGGATTTCCACCGACCATGAAATGGGGTCGATTCTGGACGAAGTTATAGAGAAACGCAACAACTCCATAAAGACCCATACTTCGGCTTGGGCTTCTCTTTATCCCCCTGATTTCGCCAGACAAGCCTATGAAGCTTTTAACAAAAACAACCAACAACGGCCCAGAATCCTTCTTGTTACTTCACTGTTCTCTACTGTGGTTCAGTACATCATAAGGGATTTGGCCCAAGCATTTTCAAAGCTAGGGGCTGATGTCCACATACTGAAGGAAAAAAGTGGTATCGAGCGATGTGACACCAGGGTGGTAGCGGAGGGAGTATACAATTACCACCCTCACCTGCTTGTCATCATCGACCATCTTCGCCCAGAGTACCAGGGATTGTTGCCCGCAAATTTACCGTGGGTTTCTTGGAACCAAGATCCTTTGCCCAACCTTTTCGATACGAACAACATCTCTGGCTTGGGTGGCTATGACTTTAGCTATACTGTCTCGAGTGTGTGGCTGGAGCAGTTTCGTTCCCTGGGCTACAGCCACATGGAGTTGCTTCCATTTGCCGCAAATACGGACATCTACCATCCATTGGAAGAACCAATGGAGCTATGTGACGAGGTGGTGTTCGTTAGCAACATGGAGACTTCCAAGGACTATTTTCCGGAGTTTCCAGGATTACAAAAAAAACTCCAGGCAGCATTCGATGAAGACGACATTACTTATGGGGATTCTGCTTCCATGTCCAAGTTGATATTGAATGCCTTAGGGAGCCATCCAGGTGAAAGAAAGCTTGCGTCATTGGTGGATGTTGCAACTTGGCGATTCGAGCGTTGGTACGATCGGCGCAGGGTGCTTCGTTGGTTGGTGGATTCCGGTTTTCCCGTGGGATTGTATGGAAGAGGGTGGGATAGTGATCCTGAGTTCAAGACCATGGCCCGTGGATGGGTGGCGCAGGGCCATGACCTGGCGAAACTATACAGGACATCGAAAGCTGTCATACATGTAAACAGCATGGTCAATACCCACCAAAGGGTTTTCGAGTGCCTGGCTTCTGGCGGGTTGGTTTTGGCGAGACGAACCCCATATGACGATCTTCCTGGTGAGCTGTCGTCATGTCTGACGCCTGGTAAAGAAATCGAGCTTTTTGGCAATGCCCGTGAGTTGGCCGAGATTCTTTCCAGAGTGTTCGATGACGAGGAATGGAGACAAGGACTCATATCTGCCGGTCAGAAAAGAGTTATGAATGAACATACTTACCTTGCAAGAGCGAGAACGATTCTGAAAGACGTAAAAAATATACTCGGACAATACAAAGCGAGGGCGGCATGAGTGAAAAAAAGACTTGTATCGTTACCGGGGCTGCCGGGTTCATTGGCTCGCACCTGGTGGATCGTCTGTTGTCGGAGGGCCATGAGGTCATTGGAGTGGATGATCTGAGCGCCGGAAAGATGGCAAACCTGGTAGATGCCGGGAAAAATAACAGATTTGAATTTCATGAAATAGACGTATCAGATGTCAGCGCGTTAATTAGCTTGACCGGTAGATCCCAGTGGCTTTTTCACCTTGCAGCCCTTGCGGACATTGTGCCTTCCATAGAGCACCCATCAGACTATGCTCACTCCAACGTGGATGGAACATTCGGGGTAATGGAAGCTGCTAGACTTGGAAAGATAGAAAGGGTAGTATACGCGGCGTCGTCTAGTTGCTATGGGATTCCGGATTCGTATCCAACACCGGAATCCGCTCCTTGTCGTCCTCAGTATCCATATGCCATGACCAAGTATCTTGCAGAACAGATAGTCATGCATTGGGGTAAGGTATATGGAATTCAGACTGTCTCCCTTCGATTGTTCAATGTCTATGGTCCAAGGGCAAGGACCAACGGTACCTACGGCGCGGTGTTCGGAGTATTTTTAGCTCAGAAACTCGCGGGTAAGCCCTTTACTATAGTTGGTGATGGCAACCAATCCCGCGATTTCACTTATGTATCGGATGTGGTTCAGGCATTTTTGATGGCAGCCCAAAGTGGTTTGGACCAGCGGATTATGAACGTGGGTACCTCGAAGCCCGTGTCTGTCAACCACATTGCCAGCTTGCTTGACGGTCCTTGCGTTCATATTCCCAAACGACCTGGGGAGCCTGACCGTACCCATGCTGATGTGACCCTGATTAATCGGTTACTTGGATGGAAGGCCACGGTAGGCATCAGCGAAGGAGTCGGTTTTTTACTCGACGACATCTCCAACTTTAAAGACGCTCCAGTGTGGACTCCCGACTCCATTGCAAAGGCCACAAAACCCTGGTTCAAGCATCTTGGCTCTGACGCAAAGCATCCGCAGCAAGGATCTATGCCATGATTCAAACAAGCCAAAGATCAGATTTCCTGCGCTCCATAAGATCCAGGCACACCCTGCGAGAAGTTCTTGATGGATTGGAGAGCCTGAGCAGGCTCAGGGTTTGTGTTGTGGGTGAGACCATCGTGGACGAGTACGCTTACTGTAACGCCATGGGGAAGTCAGGTAAGGAACCCATGTTGGTCACCAGGTTTGTATCCTGTGACCAGCAAGGTGGTGGTGCGTTGGCCATAGCCAATCACATGGCAGAGTTTTCACAACACGTGGAGTTGATAAGCTGTCTGGGAGAAAAAGACTCACGCGAGGATTTTGTCAGATCCTGCCTGAGACCTGAGATCAAAGCAACTTTCATAACGCAGCACGATGCGCCTACCATCGTGAAACGAAGGTACATCGACTCTTATTCCCTTGCAAAGATGTTTGGAGTCTATCAAATATCCGACGAAGAGTTACAGGGTGATGATGAGCTAAGTTTTATCGATGCGCTCGAGACGGCCCTTTCAGCGTGTGACCTGGTGGTGGTTGCTGACTATGGCCACGGATTAATTACCCGGCGTGTGAATGATTTATTGGTCTCCCTCTCTCCTTTTTTATCCGTAAACACGCAGTTGAACGCTGCCAATACCGGTTACCACACTTTGTCCAAGTATCCTCGTGCGGATTTTGTATGTGTGCACGAAGGAGAGCTCAGGATGGATGCAAGGCAGTTGCATGGTGATCTACGTCCGTTGATGGTTTCGACGACGAGGAGAATGGAGTTGGATTCTCTGATGGTCACACTGGGTAACAGGGGTACCATGCTGTACAATCGCTCCGGTGGATTTTTTTCCTGTCCTGCTTTGGCAAACAAGGTTCTCGAACGGGTTGGAGCTGGTGACGCGGTGTTGTCCCTGTCGTCTTTAGCCTCAGCCGCAGGACTCGCTCCTGACATCATCAACTTGCTGGGAAATCTTGCAGGGGCTCAGGCTGTTGCCGTCATGGGCAATAGGTCTTCGATTCGAAAGGCACCCATGGTTGAGAGTATCAGCCTCATCATGGGTAAGGCGGCGATGCCCAATGGTCTCAAGAGCATGGCCGCGAGCCGCAACGGAGGTTGACAAATGCGTCGGGCTGTTTTTCTGGACCGTGACGGTGTGCTTATAAAAGACACTGGGCTGATAACGGATGGAAAGAGCGCAAGCTTGATGCCAGGGGCGAGCAAGGCCCTTTCGTTGTTGCACCAAGCCGGCTGTTTGCTGATCGTGGTGACTAACCAGAGCGTATTGGCCAGGGGAATAATGGACGAGCAAAGGGTGCTACAGGTAGAGCATGACGTGGAATTGCGTTTGCACCGTGAAGGCGCTCCGTCAATAGACGGATTTTACTATTGTGGACATCACCCAAATGCAACGATTGATAAATGGCGTGTCAACTGTTCATGCAGAAAACCCTCACCGGGACTTTTGTTGGCAGCGGCAAGGGATTTGGATGTGGACCTGTCCCGTAGTTACATGGTGGGTGATCGTCCGACTGATATAGGTGCGGGAGATTCGGCCGGATGCCGGACCGTCTTGGTGCAAACAGGGAGACATTTGGATCCGCCCATAGAGACGAGTGATCCATTTACGCCTCCTGAACCGGACATGATTTGTGAAGATCTTTTTCAAGCTGCAAAGAAAATACTTCAGGAGGTCCAACCATGAGGGCACTGGTGCCATGTGCAGGTTTTGGAACCAGGCTGGGAGCATTGACCGAATCCTTGCCAAAACCTTTGCTGGAGGTCGGAAAGAGGCCTCTGGTCGAGCATATCCTGCGTAGCCTTGCCGTGGTTGGGGTAAGCCAAGTCAACATCAATCTTCACCATATGCCTGAAGCAATTCCAGCACGTCTGGGCGATGGTAGTCGCTTTGGTGTTGAAATCGAGTATATGCGTGAACAAAGACTGCTGGGTACGGCTGGAACAGCAAGGCGCTTGTGGTTGGAAGGAAAGGCGGAAGGAGCTTTGCTTATAAACTATGGTGATGTGATAACAGACATGGATCTTGGAATACTCATCCAACATCATTTGAGGACAAATGTTTGGGCCACCATTTTGGTCCACACCAGACAAGGCTCCAATTCAGAGGTTTTTACCGACAGCAAGGGAGTGGTGGAGAGGTTTGAAGAGCGGCCTTTGGTGCCGAGCGATGGACCGGTGAATGTGTTTTCAGGAATTTGCGTGTTATCCGAACAATGCTTGGCCAATATTCCCTCCCGTGTTCCTTGTGATCTCGCTCGCGACGTATTTCAGGAACTTGCCGGAACGGGACTTATCAACTCTGTGAGACTACAGGGTTACAGATGTGCAATCGATTCCCCGGAAAGACTTGGACAGGCTCGTTTTGCATGGCGCCACGGTCGCTACCTACCTGCGTGGAGAGAGGAGTTGGCAGCATGAAGAATGCAAGCAGGTTTGTTTCACAATACCTTCATTCGTGCTCGCAGGCGACGAGAGAGCTGGATAAAGAAAAGATTCTAAGCATGGGTAATCGCATACTGCAAGCGTATGCTGACGCAAAGACGGTATTCATTGCGGGAAACGGGGGGAGTGCGGCACTTGCCAGCCATCTTGCGTGCGATCTTTCAAAAACAGTTTGTGGACTAAACCCAAGAGGCAAAAAAAAACGTCTCAGGGTCATAAGTCTAAATGACAATATGTCGGTTTTTTCCGCATGGGCTAACGACGAGGGTTATGAGCACGTATTTTCAGAACAGATCAAAAACCTGGCGGAGCCAAAGGATGTTCTCATCGTAATATCATCCAGTGGCAATTCTGAAAACATACTCAATGCATTAAGAACAGGCAGGGAGATGGGCCTATATACCATGGCATGGGTGGGGTTCGACGGGGGAGATGCTTCATCTGTCGCCCATGATTTCATTTTGGTCCATAGCCATGATTATGGCGTGGTGGAGAGTACGCACGATGTGCTGTGTCACTTGGTGACTGCCTGGGTAGCGAAAGAAGTGGCCAACCTGGATCGAGAACAAGATGACATCTTGGTCATGGAGCCTGTGGCGTTGGCCGGCTGATTGAAGCGGAGGCACAAGATGCAAGACACTTACAGGTTTGATGATCACAAGCTGATCTATCATCCAGAACGTGTGAGTCGGTGGATGGCCGGCAAAACAGTATTTCCAATTTACGTGGAGGTCAGTCCCACCGGCATGTGCAACCACAGATGTACCTTTTGCGGGTTGGATTTTATGGGATACCAGCATCGCAAGCTGGATGCTGACTTGTTGTGTCGTCGAATCGAGGAAATGGGCCGATTGGGGATTCGGTCTATTTTGTTTGCCGGAGAGGGTGAACCGTTTTTGCACAGCCACATGGTGCGAATCATCGAACAGACCCACAAGAGTGCAATAGACGCCGCCGTCTCTACCAATGGTGTTTTGTTTACCAGGCAAAAGGCTCAACAGGCATTGAAGCACCTGAAGTGGATTCGTTTTTCCATAGATGCAGGAACGCCGGAGACATATGCGCATCTCCATGGATGCAAGGAACAGGATTTCCATCGGGTGATGGAGAATCTTCGTTCTGCAGCCGAGATAAAATTTGACCAAAACCTTTCGTGCACCCTGGGTGTCCAACTCGTGCTTTTGCCCGAAAACAGGAAAGAGGTCGGGAAACTGGCTGTCCTGGCAAAAGAGGCAGGCGCTGACTACCTGGTGGTAAAACCATTCTCTCAGCATACTCAGAGCACTACCCACCGATATGATGACGTTCATTATGGTGATTTGGACGATCTTCAAAAAGAGTTGGATCCGCTGTGCTCGGACGGATTCGACGCGGTGGTCAGAGAGCGCTCGATAAAATCATGGGACGAGGGCGGAGCGAGTGCCTACAGACGTTGCCAGGCTTTTTCATTTTGGTCGTACATCGACGCGGGCGGCACAGTATGGGGCTGCAGTGTCCACATGACGGATGACCGATTCAGGTATGGTGACATCAAGCAAAATACGTTCGAGGAAATTTGGCTAGGTCAAAGACGTGCTGAGTCTTTGAAATTTACGCAAGGGGAATTTGACGTATCTAACTGTCGGGTCAATTGCCGTATGGATTCCATAAATCGCTACTTGTGGGAGCTAAAGAATCCATCGGAGCATGTCAATTTCATATGAATGCGAATGGTGAGACCTTTTGAAGAAAGGCGGGATGTTTTGAAATCTTCGCGGGCAATAAGGACGCATCAACCCGAATTGGAGTTTCTGACAGAAAAAGCCAGGTGGGTCAGGGACGAGATTATCGAGGTTGCAGTAAAAAACGGCGCAGGGCATATTGCCCCATCTCTTTCCTGTTCTGATATTCTGGTGGCTCTTTATTACGGCGTGATGAATTACAGGCATTCCGATCCCCTTTGGCCGCAAAGGGATCGCCTCATAATCTCCAAGGCACATGGCGCATATGGCGTGTTTCCGATTCTGGCAGACTTGGGAGTCATTCCGCCCGAGGAATGGAAAGGATTCTACACGGATTCGTCAACTCTTACAGGCTGTATTGAAAGGCGACCGGAATACGGACTGGAGGCGGGATGTGGTTCGCTGGGTCACGGTTTGCCTTTGGCCGTGGGAGCCGCATTCGGGGCGAGACTTCGCGGTGAATCATGGCATACGTATTGTTTGTTAGGCGATGGGGAGATGCAGGAAGGTACTACCTGGGAAGCTGTGCAGTTTGCGGTAAAGCACGAGCTTTCCAATCTGACGATGGTGGTGGACAACAACCGGCTCCAGGCCATGGATTTCACAGAGCGCATCATGAACATTCATGCTGATGACCTGGTAAGAAGGATGAGGGGGTTTGGATTGGATCCCGTGGATTGTCCAGGCCACGATTTGGGAGCCCTGGTGACGGTGCTTAGTGAGTTGAAACAGATCGATTCTGATAAGCCAGGAGTTGTTAATGCAATAACGGTGAAAGGATATGGTTTGAAATGTATGGAGAACATTCCAAAATTTCACTTCCGCATACCCACCCAGGCAGAACTGGACATGGGCAGGAGATAAACCCTCGAAAAGAGATTGTGGACAGGCTCGTGCCGTATTTCGAACAGGACGAGCGATATCATCTGCTGGTGGGCGATATGGGATTCGGTGTCACGGACAAGCTTCGTGAAAGGTTTCCTTCCCGGATAACCAACACCGGGATCATGGAGGCTGGTGCCACGGGTATTGCAGCAGGTATGGCCATGGCCGGCATGATTCCCATAGTGTATTGCATCGTAAACTTTTTGGCATATCGCGCTCTAGAGCAGATTCGTAACGACGTGGTACTGCAGGGGTTGAACGTAAAGTTCATTGCCACAGGATGTAACGATTACTTCAGGTTTCTTGGTCCTTCTCACTGTTGCGGTTCGGATGATGTGAAAATAATGCAGATGGTTGGCATGAGCGTTTTTGATCCATACATGGCAAAAGAGTCTTTTGGTCTCCTGGTGGACAGATGGATAAGGAGTCCTGCGGCGGGATACATACGCGTTTGATCTCCGGAGGGTTAAAATGCAAGACAACATCATATTGGATTCTCATAAGTTGGCCTGGCATCGGGAAAGGGTCAAGTCATGGATGGACGGAGAGCGTATCGTTCCGATTACCGTGGACATGGCCCTGACCAGGAGATGCACCTACAAGTGTGTATACTGCTATGGGCAATTTCAGATGAACGTGGGGCGAGAGCCTGATCGTGACGCAATTTTTCGATTTCTGGATGATGCTGCAGAGGTTGGGGTAAAGGCTGTTAGTTTCGTCAGTGATGGAGAGTCTACCTGTAGCCCTCACCTGGTGCCTGCTATCCTTAGGGGAAAAGCCAATGGTTTGGACATGGCACTTGGTACGAATGGATATCTTCTCAAGGATAGTCAACTCGAACAAATCTTGCCTGCCTTGACGTACCTCCGGTTCAATATCTCGGCAGGTGAACAGGATCGATACTGTCAAATTCACGGGTGTGCTCCAAAGTGTTATTCTAAAGTGCTTGGTACCATAGCAAAGAGTGTACAGATAAAAAAAACGTGGGATCTTCCAGTGACCCTTGGCTTGCAAATGGTACTCATGCCTGACTTTGCGGACCAGATTCTGCCCCTTGCAGACTTGGGGGCAGACCTCGGGGTAGACTACCTGGTAATAAAGCATTGCTCAGATGACGAAGATGGTTCGTTGGGAATCGAGTACTCCAAATACAAGGATCTGGAAGATCTTTTGCACCAGGCCGAGGAGCGCTCCACCCAGGATTACATGGTAAGGGTCAAGTGGTCCAAAATAATGGCTGGATCGACACGTTCGTATTCCAGGTGTTATGGTCCTCAGTTCATTTTGCAGATCTCCGGTACCGGGCTCGTGGCGCCATGTGGAATGCTTTTCAATGACAAGTTTTCCAGGTATCACATCGGAAATATCTCAGACCAGTCTTTTGCCGAAATGGTGCGTTCAGAGCGCTACTGGAGAATAATGAACGAGCTGGCCTCTGGAAAATTCAATGTACATACTCAGTGTGGAACCCTTTGCTTGCAGCACAAGGTCAACGAGTTTCTCTATAGCCTGAAGCATGGACATGAACAGTTCGTCTCACCCACCAGCCAGGTGCCTATGCATAAGAATTTTATCTGAATGTAAGAGAAATGCTTACGGTTCAACTTCGAACTCTGGGACTATGTCCACAGGTACCTGGACGAGAGCATCCAGCCTTCCCTGCATCTGCACCCCAACCTTGCCGTATTTGTCTATGAGCTTCTGCGCTCCGTCATAATCTCCCAACGCCTCCACCATGAGAAGGTCATGGGCAAGGGCCCTTATGACCTCGGGAGCTTTTTGTAAATCCACCCTGAAACGTTTTGTTGCTTCGTCATACTTATACGCTCCACCCTCTATAAAGTAGTTGAACGCCAGCAGATTGGCCCTTCCGTGGGCCTCGTGAACACCGAAACGAACCGAGCGAAATATACCGGCAAGAAAAGACACAAGTGCGGTCTGAGACAATTCCTTTGGCAACACTCCCTTGTCAACTAAGTACAGGGTGTTGTACATACCCAGCACGTCAGCCTTTGCTTCCTCGATGGTGGAATACAGTTCCTTTAGCATGACGTTTACCGTGACCCTCTTTCCTTCCTTCTGAATGAATCCAGGACCCAGTCCGTGGGAGACTTCGTGCATGAGGGTGTGATTGAAGTAGGCGTCAAAAGACAGCTTGTCCAATTGGTCTTTTGCCAGGACCTTTTTTGCGATGGGGGTAAGGATGCTGTCGAATTTGGCATGGCTTACGTTTTTCAGAAGAACCTTCTTGGAGCCTTTCTTTTCCCTTACCCTCTCATCGTTTGGTAGGTTGAAAGCAAGGGTCTGAACCCCGGCTCTGGTATCACCTGCCGAATAGATGAGGTCAACTACCACGATGGGGGATGATGATCCTCTATGAAAGTTCTTGTGCTCGTCCGGTATGGGTAGATTTTTTTCCATGTCCGTAAGGTATGCACTGACTTTCTCCAACTTGTCGGAGCTTGCCTTGTCCTTGCGCGTTATGAACGCCTCAAACGATGCCTTGAAATTGAAAAGCCTGTCTTCATAAACTTCGTATGGCCCTATGGTGACGTCCAGAGTTGAATCCTTCACGTCCATCCAGTCCATGTCCGATTGGAAGTAATCGTTTGAAGCAAACGCATCTGCGCGCGAATTGAGAAACTTTGCAAGGCTTTCGTTGTGGACTTTCTTTGCGGCACTTTTGAGCAACTTGGCGGCCTCGGCGAGTTTATCCTTGTATGCCACGGAATAATCCACCGCTTCGAGTTTGCCATCTTTTCGAACGATCACGGAAAAATTGCTCTGAAAAGCTTTGGTGTCTTCAGGGTGAGCCTTGAGATGGGCATCGAACTCCTCCTTGGTCATGTCCACTGGATAGAACGTGGCACCAAGAGGATCCTTTTCAGGCACCAGACTTTTTCCTCCCTTCGTGGCTGTTATAAACCGTTCGAAAGCATCCAACCTGTCATAAGCGCAGTAATTGATGGCAAGATACTTAGCTAGCAATCGTTCTGTGTCATCCTTGGGCTTTTGCAGTCGTTCTCTTAGCATTGGTCCGGATTCGGAGGCCTGCTCCCAGAAGAGATCGTCTAAGATTTTCGCTGCCCCAACCAAGTCCTTTACCGCCTGAATTTGATCGTCGTCCAGACCTTTGGTGTCGAAAGCCAACCGAACAGGCGCATATCTTTCGATTTTTTTCTTCAACATGGCTGTATCAATCGCAGGCTGAATCATGATCTCCTCCTGCCCTGTCGATTTTATCTCTTTTGGGTTTGAATTATTGATGGCGCTGTGGGCGCAGGAGGTTAGCATCAATGCCGACCCCAGCATTGCTCCAATCATCAGTTTGTTGAACATTACAAAGTCTCCTCGTCGTTCCGGGTAAGATTGTTAGTCTTGCTATGTTGAAGATAGGAAAATCATTTCTTGCCTCGCAAAGACAGTGCTCTTAGCACTTCCTCTGTCACCTTTTGTGCAAGCTCATCGTAATCTGGATTCAAGGAAGGATCTGCAGCGTTCTTTTCCGCGGGACAAGTCTTGGATGCTTCACATGGCATCATGCTGCCGGAAAGGCCCATCTTATCGCGTACCTCGACCAGCTTTTGAACCTGCTGTTCATCGAGGACTCTGGGCTCTCCCAGGGACATGGCGTGATGGGTGATGGTGGCGGAATGCTCCAGAGATTCCATTTTGTAATAGGCTCCCATGAGAGAGTCCGCCCATACCACGGCCCCGTGGTTAGCGAGCAGTAACGCTTGGCAAGACGGTATGAATTGTCGTATGGCGGAAGGAATCTCGTCAGTGGAAGGAGTGGCATACGGGACTATGGGAATGGCGCCAAGGGACAGAATCGACTCAGGTAAAAGACACTTGTCCAGGGCCACGCCGGCCAAAGCAAAGGCAGTGGCAAAAGGAGGATGGGCATGAACCACGGACTGAACATCCCGCCTCAGGTTGTAGATCTCCAGGTGCATCTTCAGCTCGGATGACGGTTTTCGATCGCCCTGTATAACCTGTCCGTTCATGTCCGTTACTATGAGATCTGAGGGTCTCATAAACCCCTTGCTTACCCCTGTGGGAGTGGCAACAAGCCGTTGGTTGTCGATACGAACCGAGATGTTTCCGTCGTTTGCGGAAACGTACCCACGTTGCCACAACCTTCGTCCCACCTCGCAAACCAGGTCTTTGGCCTCGAATAGATTCACCTTGCCCTCAATAACCACCGGAACCTGATGATCCCCCTGTCGCAATTGCCACTGATGCAGATGCCCCTATGCGGGTGGCTCCTGCGGCTTTCATGGCTTCTGCTGTCTGGCGATCTTTTATACCGCCAGATGCCTTGACTCCCATATCAGGCCCCACTGTCTGTCTCATGAGTGCAATATCCTCAACCGTTGCGCCACCAGTGGAAAATCCCGTAGAAGTCTTTACGAAATCAGCTCCAGCCATCTTTGCCAGCAGACATGCTTTTACTTTCTCCTCCCTGGACAACAGAGCCGTCTCGATGATTACCTTGACTAGTCCCCTGTTTTTGGCCGCAGCCACCACTCCCTCTATGTCCCTTTTGACCAGTTCGTCGTCACCGGATTTCAGAGCGCCCACGTTGATGACCATATCGATCTCGTTGGCTCCGTTGGCGATGGCATCCCTGGTCTCTATGGCCTTTGCAGTGGGGGTTGTGGCCCCGAGTGGAAAGCCTATGACCGTGCATACTTTCACAGGACTTTGTGCAAGCAACTCGGCGCTGAGGCTGACCCAGCCGGGATTGACGCACACAGAAGCGAATTCGTATTGACGTGCCTCTTCGCAAAGTTTTCTGATGTCGCTTTCAGTGGCGTCCGCCCTGAGAAGAGTGTGGTCGATCATCCTGGCGATGCTTTTGTCTGCAGGAGGCCTGACCCCGAGGCTGGAACCAACCCTGTCGGCTCCGGAATCGACCATGGCTTGCACGGCAACAGGATTCTTGTCCAGGCACAGACCGCAACCTTCACAATCATCTCCCACAGAGCAGGTGCCAGATGACGAAGATGAGGAAGCACTACCGACTGTCTTGCACAGATCGTCTACCGATCTGACTGACACACCCATGTCCGAGAGTATACTTAGCATTCGGTCGATTCTTTCCTGAACACCAGCAGGCACAGAGGATTCATCTGCGTTGGCAGGCAAGAGAGAGTCTTTGGACACCACCACCGGGATACCCCGTAACAAGGCTTGTACTGCCAGGATGCAGACCATGGAGTCGGGTGTAAGGCGCCCGATTTTTGCCAGGGCGTTTAGGGACATGTTGGGCATATAGACGATGGTCACTCCATCGAGAATATTCTCCACGTCTCCGTCCATCAGGATTTTAGCTTTTGGTGCAGCCCTTCGCACGGCTGGTACTCCAACCACCTTCGATGCAGTGGGAGACAGAACCACCGTGGTGTCTTCACAAGAATCGCCGATCCGTCCCAACTGCGAAAGGGCGTGGTCAAGATTTCTGTCCCCCCCGGTCATGAGCACCAGGGAGTGGCCTTGAGTCGATGATGCTTTCGATCTCGACGTCAACGATAAGGGTGGACGATCCGTTGTTGGAGCGCTATTGCCATTGGCAGAAGATAGCTTGCCGGTTCCATCCGCGGCAAGGCGTTTGAGTACCTCGGATGCAATTGTACGGACCACGTCGTCGGAATCCATTCCGGATCCTCCTTGTCCGGCGCGGAATATTATCATTCCCCTTAGCTGCGACGCGCTTTTGCAGTCAAGGGGTCATTCATCGAAGCCTTACCCAATACTTATTTCACAAGCTGTTCCACAAGTTATTCCATAGTGGGTAAGATTCCTTCCACGTCAGCGTGGGGACGAGGACTCACGTGTACCGACACAAGGCCTCCGAC
>CAYSLH010000005.1:47149-50738 GCA_964431605.1 uncultured Myxococcales bacterium | reverse complement strand
GTCTGGGGTAACGGAACCGAGCGTTCAGGCGTCTCTACCGGCGTTCACTCCCGAAGCGATAATCCCAACTTCGTGGACACTTCTCTGTTGAACTACAGGCTTCTCGGGACATCCGGATCCATCGATCAAGGCGATCCGGCAAGCCCCTCTACCTCTGACGCAGATGGAGCCACCAGGCCCATCGATGGCAACAACTCGGGTACTGCCGAGCCGGACATGGGAGCGTACGAATACAACCCGGACGCAAACAAGTGGCCTGTCGCAGAGGCAGGACCTGATCGGGTGGTGCAGGAAGGCGAGACGGTCACTTTCGATGGGTCGGCCTCTTACGATCCTGACGGTTCGGTTGTGAGCTACACTTGGGATTTTGGAGACGGACAGGGTGATACAGGAGCGATGGTGCAGCATTCATTTTCAGGTGGTGACGATCACACTGTGACCCTGACAGTTACGGACAACAGTGGCGCGATCGATGTGGATACGGCGTTTGTGGAGGTAAACCTTGCTCCCGTAGCCAATACCGGTGCAAGCGACGTATACGAAGACGTAGGAGTGGATATCAGGTTCGACGGAACGGGTTCTGTGGATTCAGATGGCTCAATAGTGAGCTACGACTGGGATTTTGGAAATGGGGATCACGCCACCGGGGGAGTTGTCTTCTACCAGTATGCTTCTTCTGGTGACTACACCGTGACCCTCACGGTCACGGATGATGACGGGGGCACAGATAGCGCCACAATGACAGCACACGTGCTTGGCTCAGTGGATAACCAACCACCGCAAATCGTACATCAAGCCATAGGCGACGGGCAAGCAGAAGGACAATCCGTACTGGTGCAGGCCGTGGTCACAGACAACATGGGTGTGGCATCGGTTAGATTGTTCTACCGGACACAGGGACAGGCTAATTTCATGGTCCAGGATATGACGGGATCGAACGGGACATATAGTGCCAGCATACCCTCTTCATCGGTCCAACTTCCAGCAGTGGAATACTATATCCAGGCTGAAGACACAGCAGCCACGCCCAACGTTTCAACAGATCCTGATAACGCGCCTACCATGAGACATAGTTTTACTGTATCAGACACCACGGCACCTGTGATTTCTCACCAAGCCATAGCCGGGGGCCAACCCCAGGGCCAAGCAGTGGTGGTCACGGCCATCATAACGGACGCCTCAGAAGTTGCGTCGGCTTCGCTTCATTACCGACATCAGGGCACTTCCAGCTTTATCACGTTGCCCATGACAGGAACCGGGGACAGTTACAGCGCCACCATACCCGGAGACGACATCCAGGCTCCAGGCATGGAGTACTACATACAAGCTTCCGACTCTTCGCCCCAGTCAAACACCAGCACCTATCCCGATGCTGCGCCAGGCAATGTGTTGGCGTTCAGCGTCGAACAGGGTGACCAATCTGCTCCGAGCATTTCCGTATCGCAGGTTCCGGACGGCCAGAACGAAGACATTCCCGTGGAAGTTCAAGCAAGCATTACGGATTCGTCCGGTGTGCAAAGCGCCACCCTGTTTTACAGGCAAGAAGGCGGGGCCGTATTTTCACAGGTGAGCATGAGCGACCAAGGCAACGATATTTACGTCGCACAGATCCCTGCGATTTTTGTGAGACGTCCGGGGGTGGAGTATTACGTGGAGGCCGTGGATTCCTCACCCGATTCAAACGTGGGAACCAGCCCTGCCGATGCACCAGGTACCTTGTTCCATTTTACGGTGGATAGGGATTTTCAGTTGTCCGAAGGAGACCTGGTGATCACCGAGATCATGGCCAATCCATCTGCCGTGTCCGATACGCTGGGTGAATGGTTCGAGGTTTTCAATCCAACCGCGTCCGAGATCGATTTGAACGGTGTCGTGGTGTCGGACAATGATTCGGACTCTTTCACCATAGACGGCCAGGGCCAGCCGGTAACCGTACCGGCGGGTGGATATATCGTATTGGGAAGATCCGGCGACGAGCAAGCAAACGGTGGGGTAGCTGTGGACTACGTCTATAGTTCCTTTACCCTGGCCAATAATTCAGACGAGATTGTTATTTGGGCAGGAGACGTGGAGATCGACAGGGTGGAGTACGATTCGGCCAATTTCCCAATTGAAGCCGGCGTTGCCATGGGCCTTGACCCCGACATGACGGATTTCATGTCCAATGACAATGGAGACAACTGGTGCTTGCAGGTCCAAGAGCTTTCAGGTGGCGATTTGGCAACACCAGGAGCGCAAAACGACTCCTGCGCTCCGCCCGAGGACATAGACCCGCCCGTAATCACCCATACTCCCATCCCCGACGGACAGCCTGCCGGTTTGCCGGTGAGCATAAGTGCTGAAATAAGTGACGAATCAGGTCTCAGCAGTGTGTTAGTATACGCCAGGACGATCGGCCAAGGTGATTTTACCGCCTTGGAGATGAGCAATCAGGCAGGCGCTCTTTTCCTGGGAGAGATACCCTCAGGCATGGTTACTACAGATGGCGTGGAGTACTACATCGAAGCGACGGACTCGTCTTCAAATGCCAACATGGCCCTTGCTCCCCAAGCCGGCGCCTCTGGGCCTTATTCCTTTAGTGTCACCGCAACGGACGAAGCCGGACCAGCCATACAACACACACCTTTCGCAGGGCCACTGCCGGCAGGCGAAGATGTGCTCATACAAGCTAACGTGACGGATGCTTCAGGTGTTGCTTTTGTGACCATCGAGGTAAAGGCAGCCGGCATCTGGGGCTCGGTGTCCATGCTAGAGACTTCACCCGGCTTATACCAGGCGACCATTCCCGGAGCCAACGTCCAACCTCCTGAGCTTGTGTATTACCTGACCGCTCGGGATGCCTCTGAAACGGCAAATGAGTCGTTGTTCCCTCCAGCAGGCCAGGCGGATCCTCTGTCCGTGCTGGTCGAAAATCCTGACGACGGGGGGCCTGTCATCGAGCACACACCCATAACAGATGCACAACAGGAATCTGTGGATGTTACCGTGACGTGCCGTGCAAGCGACGAGTCGGGTGTGGACTCGGTTTGGGTGTATTTCCGCATCGCCGGAACTGGAAATTTCCTTGGTGAGGCTATGAGTTCTTCAGACGGTGAGAATTTCGTCGGCGCAATTCCGGCTGCCATGGTTCAAAAACCCGGAGTGGAATACTACCTGGAAGCCACGGATTCGTCGGATAACCAGAATGTCACAAGGGATCCCGAAGACGCTCCCACATCCATCCACAGCTTCATGGTGGCAGGGCAGGACGAAGACACCCAGGGGCCCGTAATCGTACATACCCCAATAGAGAATGGAATGGAAAAAGGTGTCTCGGTCTCCATAGAAGCGCAGGTTACTGATGCTTCCGGTGTCGACCAGGTCGTCTTGTATTACAGAGCAGCAGGAGGTGATTCGAACCAGTTCAGCCCGGTGCCTATGGAAGTCGATGCAACTGACGATACGCATTATACGGGACTGGTCCCCGCGGTGGTGGTCACGGCACAAGGTGTGGACTATTACATCGAGGCTGAAGATGGCTCAAAGTTCCATAACGTCTCCACCGATCCCGAAGGCGCCCCTGAAGAATTTCATTCGTTTATGCCTGCGT